>JBILUM010000373.1:0-3795 GCA_044370995.1 Ilumatobacteraceae bacterium
GATCCCGCGTGGCAGCCGCAACAAGTACGAGATCGACCACGAGACCGGGCGGGTCTTCCTCGACCGCCGCCTGTTCACGGCCACCACCTACCCGGCCGACTACGGCTTCATCCCCGACACCCTCGGCGGCGACGGCGACCCGCTCGACGCCCTGGTGCTGCTGGAAGACCCTGTGTACCCGGGCGTCTGGGTGCAGGCCCGTCCGCTCGGCGTGCTCTACATGCACGACGAGGCCGGCGAGGACGCCAAGATCATCTGCGTGCCGCCGCGCGAGCCGCGCTGGCAGGACGTGATGGATCTGAACGATCTCACCCCGCAGCTCGTCGAGGAGATCCAGCACTTCTTCGAGGTGTACAAGGCGCTCGAGCCCGGCAAGACCTCGTCGACCGCCGGCCTCGCCGGGCGTGACGCCGCATGGCGTGAGATCGACGAGGCACGCCGGAACTACGTCCCCCACCACTGACGAGCGCTGCCCTCGGCTCCGGGCCGGCGATACCGACGGGAGCGGATCAGAGCTGTGTGAGCAGTGCGGCGCCGATGCCACCGGCCAGCGGGCCGAGCTCGGCGAACACGATGCTCGGCCACGGCCGGTCGTCGCCGCCGTACATGCTCTCGTGGAACGCGTGCTCGATCGGCGGCAGGAACAGATCGGGATCGGCCGACAGGCCACCCGAGAACACCACGGTGCCCGGGTCGTAGAGGTTGGTGAGGTTCACCAACCCGATCGCGACCCAATCGGCGAAGACGTCGATCACGGCGAGCGCCTCGACGTCGCCGGCCCGAGCCGCCGCAGTCACGTGCTCGCCGCGGATGGCCTCCACACTGCCGGCCTCGGCGAGCACCGCCGAGAGCTTGCCCGCCGCGGCCGCCTCACGCGCGTGGTGGCCGAGGCTGTTGCCCGACGCGTAGCGCTCCCAGCACCCCTGCTGACCGCACGGGCACGGGATGCCGTGCGGCATCACGATCATGTGGCCGAACTCGCCGGCGAAGCCGTTGTGGCCGCGCTGCAACGCACCACCGCTCACGAACCCTCCACCGATGCCGGTACCGAGACCGATGAGCAGGAGGTCGTCGACCCCGCGGCCGGCGCCCAGCTTCCATTCGGCGAGACATGCCACCGTGTTGTCGTTGTCGACGAGCACACGCAGACCGCTCCGGGCCTCGAGGAGCTCGCGCAGTCGCAGCATCTTCACGCCGATGAGATTGGCCGCAGCGAGCAGGACGCCGTCGCGGTTGACGAGGCCGGGCACGGCGACGCCGACCGCATCGACCGCACCGAGCTCGCTCGCGATGTGGGTGAGGGTGTCGACCAGGCCCTCGGGACTGTCGGGGGTGGGGAGCCGGAGCTCACCGACGACGGAGCCGTCCTCGCCGAGCGCAACCCCGAGGCACTTCGTCCCGCCGACGTCGATGCCGACCGCTGCGGGAGTCACGCCTCGGCGCGAGCCTTCAGCTCGCGCACGGTGTTGAGGATGCGTACCTCGGCCCGGCGCTTCACGAAGCCCGGCAGCGGCACGACGAGCTCGATCACCAGGTCGTAGCGCACCTCGGTGCCACCGTCGTTCATCGCGCTGAAAACGTACGCGCCGTCGATGGTGCTCATGATGTCGCCGCGCAAGAGGCTCCACGCGAGCACGTTCGGCGCGTGGGAGTAGTCGTAGGAGAGGGTGTAGTGCGTGCTGCGGCCCAGGGCCGACGCCCGGAACTCGACCTCGGTCGGACGGCCCTCGCCGTCGCGGGCGCGGATGACCACGTCCTTCACGTCCTTGGCCCACTCGGTGTACCGCTCGAAGTCGGCAGCGATGGCCCAGACGCGCTCGGGGGACGCGGCGATCGTGGTGGTCTGCGAGGCCTGCTCTGCCATAGGAGTCTTGTTCTAGCCGATCTTGTCGTTGGTGGGACGCACCGACTTGTCGATGCGGGGCCCGTAGGTACCGTGACGGACCGCCCACAGCGAGTTCATCGCCAGGGGGAACATCGGCACGAGGATACCGAAGGCGAGTGCGTTCACCTGGGAACCCGTGAGCCCGACGGCGCCGATGATGGCCCCGGCGAAGGCGACGACCACCTGGGTGCCCAGCAGCACACTCATCAGCAGCTTCACCTTCGGTGGCGCCGTGGCGCCCGTGAGCAGGTAGAGGTTGGCGACGCCGATCTCGTCGACGCGGGAGCGCTCGAGCGCCGAGACGTACGCCCACAGACAGCCGACCGCGCCGATGGCGAACAGCGCCATCGACACCGCACCCACGAGGATCTGCGCAGGTCGCTCGTCGCGCAGCGGGATGCCGATCGCGATCACGATCGCGAAGACGACGGTGCCGATCAGGTTGGCCCGCACGAACCCCGAACCGGGCTGTCCGACGGACAGCGGGGCCACCGTGCCGGTCCTCTCGGGACCGGGAGTCGTCGGGTCGGTGTCGTTCATGATCTGCTCATCGATCTGCTCATGATGGCAGCGCCCCGAGCGAACGGCCCAACCGCTCGGCCAGGACGTCGTAGGAGAACTCGGTCACGGCGCGCCGGCGCGCGGCGATCCCCATCTCGCGTCGGCGGGCGGGATCGTCGAGCAGCGCGGTGTAGGCGGCGACGACCTCGTCGAGGTCCTCCGGACGACGCACGACGATGCCGGTCTCGCCGTCGGCGACCGCCTCGGCCGCTCCCCCGCTGTCGCCGGCCACCTGGGGCACGCCACAGGCAGCGGCCTCGACGAACACGATGCCGAACCCCTCCTGTTCGAGGCCGCCCCACCGGTTGCGGCAGAGCATGGAGTAGATGTCGGCACAGCCGTAGAGGCGGGGCAGGTCGTCGTTGGAGACCCGACCGAGGAACCGCACCGGCGCATCGAGTTCGGTGGTGAGTTTGCGCAGGCGTTCCTCGTCGCGACCGCCGCCGGAGATGGCCAAGACGAGGTCGGGGCGCGACCGCCGCATCCGGGCGACCGCTCTGATCGCGGTGTCGAAGCCCTTGCGTGGCACGAGACGGCTGATCGCCACGATCAGCTCGGCGTCGGGCGGCAGGCCGAAGTGGGCGCGGGCCTCGAGCCGTTCGGCCTCGGTGAGCGGGTGGAACCGTTCGACGTCGACGCCGGGCGGCACGACGGTGATCGGCAGCTTCCGCCCGGCCGCGTGTTCGGCCTCCGCTGCCGGATACCCGCCTGCGGCGACGATGTGGCGCGAGCGCCGCAGCACGTGTCCGAGCGTCTGCTTCGACAGCGGGAGCCGCCCGGGCACCGTGACCTCGGCGCCGTGGAGCACCACGTCGTACGGCAACCGCAGCGACGGTCCGACGATGCCGAGCGGCACCGCCGGGTCGAGCACGACGAGTTCGGCGCCCACCTCGGCGGCCAGCGCGTCGATGCGGCGGACCATCCACGGGTGCGGCAGGAGCACGGGTTCGCGGGTGCGTTCGATGCGGAACGGCTGGGCCGCATCGAACTCGGCGGTGCCCTCGTACGGTGACGTGAGCACGGCGAACGAGTCGGGCGGCAGCCGACGCCACCACTCCCACAACAGCGACTGGATACCACCGATCTTGGGCGGGAAGTCGTTCGTGACCAGAAGGTGCTTCACAGCGGCGCGCTCAGTTCGGCCCGCACGTCGGCGTCGACGTCGGTGTCGGGCAGCAGGTCGTCGCGGCCCAGCATGCGCGCGGCCCACACGGCATGGCAGCGGAGGACGGAATCATCGTGGGCAAGGTACCTGGCCAGCGCCCCGGTCATCCGCGCAGCAGCGGGTTCCGGCGACGTCGAGCGACCGCTGTTGCCGAGCACGATCAGAGCGTTGCGACGGTGCCACC
>JBILUM010000374.1:0-3793 GCA_044370995.1 Ilumatobacteraceae bacterium
GCACCGTCGAGGTGGCGGGCGAGCGCCACCAGACCGTTGGGGTACAGCAGGTTGTCGGCATCGAGCGCGAACACGTAGCGACCGCGGGCGCGGGCGAAGCCGGTGTTGCGCGCTGTCGGCAGGCCGCCGTTGGCCGCGCGGGCGACGAGCGTGATCGGCAGCCAGGGCAGCTCCTCGAGCAACTCGTGCGCGACCTGGAGGGACGAGTCGGTGCTGTGGTCGTCGACGATGACGACCTCGATCGGCAGCTCCGGATCATGAGCCGCCGACACGACGGAGTGGATCGCGTCACGGAGGTAGTGGCCCTGGTTGAACAACGGGATCACCACCGACACCACTGGTGCGCGGGCGACGCTATAGACGGCCGGGGTCGTGGTGACGTCGACGTGATCGGGGTCGCCGTGGCGCAGGGCGGCGAGCGAGCGCTCGATCGCTCGGATCGTGCGCATCTGGTCGAGGAATGCCTGCTTGAGATCGCGGGCGGTCTTCTCGAGCATCTGCCGATCGGCGGTGGGTGCGGGCGGTGCGGTGAGCGTGCGGCTGTGGCGGCGTGCCGGCAGGTGGCGGCTGACCGCACCGAGCGCGGCGCTCGTCGTGGCGGACAACGCGGCACCGGACGGGCCGGTCGGTGCGGCGGCGAGGGCATCGGCAGCGGCGGCCAGTGCGCGGTCGACGAGCACCCGTTGGTGCAGCGCCGAGGTGAGCACCTCGTAGGCCGAGTCGGCCATTCGCGTGCGCCGCGGCTCATCGAACGACAGCGCCACGGCCTGCTCGACGAGATCGTCGAGGGCCGTCATCACCAGGTGCTCCCCCGCCCGGAACGGCTCGATGCCGACGGACGTCTCGGTCGCGATCACGCATCCGTTTGCGACGGCCTCCACCACGCGGGCCCACTCGAAGTAGGGCTCGGTGTCGCGGTGGACGTTGAGCAGGATGCGGGTGTCGGCGAGGCGTTCGTACTTGTCGTCACCACTGGTGAACGTGGCCTGGCCGGCGACGGCCGGGCGGTGCCAGCTGAAGAACCGGAGATCGGTGCGCCATTCCCACAGCTGGCCGGCCGCACCGCCGATGAACTGCTCGCGGCGCGGGGTGCGGCCGCCGAGGAATGCGAGGTCGATGGAGCGCCGGCGATCGCGATCGGCCGTCCACCGGTCCATCGACGGCACGTAGCCGAGCGGCAGGTGCACCGCCGGCAGCCCGAGCCGGCGGATGGCGCCGAGGGAGTGGGTGTTGATGTCGAGCACGACCCGACCGCGGCGGGCGTACTGCATCGCGAGGTCGAAGAACGGGGTGCCCTGCTGCTCGGTGTTGATGCACACGGCGTGCGCGGCCGCGCCGGCCAGGTCGACCTCGCTCGCCGGGAACAGGACGAAGAACTCGTGGGGCGCGACGACCAGTTGGCTGAGTGGGTCGGTGCCGGGCGCGAGCGGCTCGGGCAGCCGATCGGTGACGACCTCGGCGGGACGACCGCCGGCGACGAGCGCCTCGACGAGGTGATCGGCGATCTCGCGCATGAACACGTTGCCGCGTTCGCTCACGAACACACGGCACGGGCCGGAAGGGGTCGCCGCCATCACCGGCGTACGGTACCAACGGGCCGGTAGATTCCCGGGTCATCCGGCCCCGCGTCTCGATCATCACCCCTGTGTACGACCCGCCCCTCGGGGCGTTCCTCGCGTGCGTGCACTCCGTGCGCTCCCAGTCCTTCACCGACTGGGAGTGGTGCCTCGTCGACGACTGCTCCACCCGGCCCGAGGTGCTCGCTGCGCTGCAGCAGGCGGCCGACAGCGACCCGCGCATCCGGGTGCACCATCGCACGGAGAACGGCGGCATCGTCGCCGCGTCGAACGATGCGCTGGCGATGGCCACGGGCGAGTTCGTCGCGCTGCTCGACCACGACGACGCGATCGTGCCGACCGGCCTCGCGTCGGTGATGGCGGCGCTCGACGATCCCGCGGGCGCCGACATCGACTACGTCTACACCGACGAGGCGCACACGCTGGCCGACGGTCGCGAGTCCGCCCACTTCCTGAAGCCCGACTGGTCGCCCGAGCGGTTCCGGTCGTCGATGTACACGTGCCACCTCTCGGTGCTGCGCCGGTCGGTCATCGACGGGATCGACGGGATCGGCGGGTTCCGCGTCGGCTTCGACGGGTCGCAGGACCACGACCTGATCCTGCGTGCCACCGAGCACATCACCGCTGCGGGGCGCCGCATCGTGCACCTGCCAGTGCTCGCGTACCACTGGCGCAACATCGCCACGTCGGTGTCGCGGGCGGTCGGCACGCTGTCGAACGCGGTGCAGAACGGCCGGCGCGCGGTGCAGGAGCAGGTCGACCGGCTCGGCCTCGATGCCGAGGTCGTGCACGGCCCGGTGGCCGGCTGCTACCGCCTGGTGCGGCGGGCGATCGACCACGCGTCGGTCACGGTGGTCGTCGCCACCCGCTTCGAGGGTGCCGCGATCCGCCCGTACCGTTCGGCGGTCGAGGCCACCGTGCGTGCGCTCACCACGGATCGACCGAACGTGCGGCTGGTCGTCGCGCATCCCGCGTCAGCGCCGACGGAGCTGGTCGACCTGCTCGACTCGGTGCTGCCGACGGAATGGGACCGGGTGCCGGTGGCCGGCGAGTGGCACCTCGCGACCGCCCTCGACCGGGCGCTGCTGCTGCACCCCGCCGACGTGCTGGTGAGCGTGGCGCCGGGCATGGTGCCGCGGGTCGACCGGACGCCCGACTGGCTCGGTGCGCTCGTCGGGCTGGCGTTGTCGCCCGGTGCCGGTGTGGTCGGTTCGCTGATCGCGGACCGCGACGACCGGGTTCACCACGCCGGTTGGGACGTGCCGAACTACCGCTGGTACGAGCTCGAGGGCCTGCCGGTCGGGCAGACGACGTCGGGCAACGACCTGCTCATCGAGCGCGAGTGCACCCACGTGAGCCTGGCCGCCGCCGCGGTGGCATCGGCCCGCTGGCGCGAGGCGCGCCACCTCGCGGGCGGACGCTGGCACGACGCGGGGCGGGGCCTGTCGCAGGCGGTGCTCGAGCGAGGGTGCCGCACCCTGTGGACGCCGTACGCCCGTTTCGACGAGACGGTCGCGATCGAACTCTGATCGAGCTCTCGATCAGGGCGAGACGGGCGTGAACGGGTCGTCGATCAGTTCGCTCAGCCAGCGTCGCTGGATCAGGTCGATCTCGTCCTGCCGGATGCCCGCGACACGCGACCTCGATTCGAAGTGCCACAGCACGGCATCGGGTTCGTAGACGATCCGGTGACCGGCGGTGCGCACCTTCATGCAGTAGTCGACGTCGTTGTAGTTGCCGGGGAACGCGACGCTGAACCCGCCGACCTGTTCGTAGACCTGCATCGGGGTGAGCAGGCACGCCGCGGTCACCCCCGCGACCTCACGGCGGCGGCGCAGGATGCCGGTGCGACCGGCGCTGTCGCCGGGCAGACCGAAGCCGACGTGGTCGAGCGAGGTGCGGTACGTGTGCCCGGCGTGCTGCAGCGTGCCGTCTTCGAACAACAGCCGCGCGCCCACCGCACCGACGCCCGGCGAGGCCGCGGCATCGAGCATTCGTTCGAGCCACCCGGGCCCGACCGCCTCGGTGTCGTCGTTCAGCAGCAGCACGTACTCGCCGCGAGCGTGTGCTGCGCCGAGGTTCACGGTGGCCGAGAAGTTGAAGACGTCGTCGTACGGCACGCAGCGGACCGCGCCGCCGGGGCCGCCGCCGAGCTCGACGAGCACGCGCTCCACGTCGGCAGGCATCTCGCGGCCCGACACCACGATCACCTCGAG
>JBILUM010000375.1:0-3785 GCA_044370995.1 Ilumatobacteraceae bacterium
ATCCGGTCGTCGTCGAGCCCGGCGAGCACCTCGGCGTACTGCGGGTCGGTCGCGAGGACGACGAAGTCGAAGTCGGCCCGCTCGTAGGCGTCGATGAGCGACTCGGTGGTGGTGCCCACCAACTCGGCGTCGTCCGCGACGGCTTCCGGCGCGGTGTCCATCAGGGCCTCGACCGCGGCACGGAACCGCGTGAACACGTCACGCAACCGCTCGACGGGCACCTCGTCGACCGACTCGAACAGCGCGTCGCCCTCCGCCTGGAGCTCATCGAAGTTCTCGACGTTGGTGCAGAAGTCGGCGGACGCGGCGGTGTCGTCACCGCCGCCGTCGCCTCCGGTGCAGGCGCCGAGCAGGACGACGCCGACGAGGGCCGCCGCGAGGCACACGCCGGCGGCGTTGGCGCGGCTGCTGCGCCGTGTCGTCGTCCTCGCGTTCAGCATCCTGCACCTCCGTTCCGACACGATTCGGCCCCGGATGCCCCCGGTGCCCTCGCCCACACTAGGCAGCCCTCCCGACGCTGGTCCTCCACCCGTCGGCTCTGGTGACGGGCGTGCCCCTCACGACGCGTTCGAACGGGCGCCGCGGTCGCGTAGGAACCGCACCACCGCGTCATCCCCGCCGACCACACCGGCGTCGAGGATCGTCCGGTCCTCCCACAGCACCGGTGAACGCCTGCACCTGCGGATCGTCGGCGGGCAGCATCAGTGCCGACCGCTGTGTCCGAACCCACCGCCGCGGTCGTCGCCGTCGAGCGAGTCGACCACGTCCCAGACGACCTCCTCCACCCGCTGCAGCACGAGTTGGGCGATCCGCTCGCCGCGCACCACGTGGAAGTCGTCGACGGGGTCGGTGTTCAGCAGGATCACCTTGATCTCCCCGCGGTAGGCCGAATCGATCAGCCCCGGCGAGTTCACCACGCCGATGCCGTGCTTGAGCGCGAGCCCACTGCGCGGCAGCACGAAGCCGGCCCAACCGGCAGGGATCGCGATCGAGATGCCCGTCGGCACGAGCGCTCGACCGCCGCCGGCCGTGACGACGGCGTCCTCGCGGGCCCGGAGGTCGAGCCCGGCGTCACCGGGGTGCGCGTAGCTGGGCAGCGGAAGCTCAGGGTCGAGCTGGACGATCGGCACGGACAACATCGTCTGCGGAGCCTACGCTCCGAGGCGATGCCGCGTCCCTCGACGACCCCTGACCCGTCCTCCGCGACGCGGCCCGCCCGCCCCCCGAGCGTCGACACGCTCGCCCGTTCGCTCGCGTCCACCGGCCTGCCGCACGCGATCTGCGTCGACATCGCCCGCGAGGCCATCGCCGCCGACGACGTCGAGGGTGCACCGGCCAGGGCGGCGACGTTCCGACGCACCCTGCTCACCCCGGTCGTGAACGCCACCGGCGTACTGCTGCACACCAACCTCGGCCGCGCCCCGGTCGCGTTCGCGCAGCCGGCTCGTGCCGTCAACGTCGAGTTCGACCTCGCCACCGGCGAGCGCGGGTCGCGCCAACGGGCCGTCGGTCAGCTGTTCGCCCGACTCTGCGGTGCCGAGGCGGCGATGATCGTCAACAACAACGCCGCCGCCGTGCTGCTCGTCACCGCCGCGCTCGCCAACGGACGCCAGGTGCTCGTGAGCCGAGGCGAGAGCGTCGAGATCGGCGGCAGCTTCCGCGTGCCGGAGGTGATGGAGCAGTCCGGCGCGGTGCTCGTCGACGTGGGCACCACCAACCGCACCCGCCTGGCCGACTACCGCAAGGCGCTGTCACGTCCCGCCGCCGACGTCGCGCTCGTCCTGAAGATCCACCCCAGCAACTACCGGGTCGAGGGCTTCGTCGAGGAGACCCCGGTCGCCCAGCTCGCCACGCTCGGCGTACCGGTGGTGGCCGACATCGGCAGCGGGCTGATCGACGCCACCTGCCCGTGGCTGCACGGTCCACCGCCGAGCTGGCTCGCCGGCGAGCCGGCGGCGGTGCAGAGCATCGCCGACGGCGCATCGCTCGTCACGTTCAGCGCCGACAAGCTGCTCGGCGGCCCGCAGGCCGGCATCATCGCCGGCGATGCGGCACTCGTCGCCGCGTGCGGCCGTCATCCGCTCGCCCGGGCCCTGCGCCCCGGCGGCCTCACGCTCGCCGCGCTCCAGGCGACCGCGCTCACCTACCTGCACAAGCGCGCCGCCGAGGAGGTTCCCTTCTGGCGGATGGTGGCCACGCCCGTCGCCTTGGTGCACGCCCGCGCCGAAGCACTCGCCGGCCGCATTGCGGGCGCCACCGCCGTCCCGCTCGAGGCACTGCCCGGCGCCGGTTCCGCCCCCGGCGCCACCATGGCCTCGTACGGCATCCGGGTCACCGGCGACCGCCTCGCCGCGCTGCGCGCGGCCGATCCGCCGATCGTGGCCCGCGCCCGCGACGGCCACACGTTCCTCGACCTCCGCACCGTCGATCCGGCCGACGACGAACACCTCGTCGCCGTGCTCTCGCGCGCGACGGCCTGATCGACGCACATGCGCGTCATCGCCACCGCCGGACACGTCGACCACGGCAAGTCGTCGCTCGTGCTCGCCCTCACCGGCACCGATCCCGACCGCTTCACCGAGGAGAAGCAGCGCGGGCTCACCATCGACCTCGGCTTCGCCCATGCGACCATCGACGGCCCCTCAGGCCCGGTCGAGCTCAGCTTCGTCGACGTGCCGGGCCATGTGCGTTTCGTCCGCAACATGCTCGCCGGAGTGGGCGGCGTCGACGCCTGCATGTTCGTCGTCGCCGCCACGGAGGGCTGGAAGCCCCAGAGCGAAGAACACCTGCGTATCCTCCAGTTGCTCGGTCAGCGGGCCGGGCTGGTCGTGCTCACCAAGCGCGACCTCGTCGACGACGAGTGGCTCGAGCTGCAGACGCTCGACGTGATCGACCACCTGGCCGGCACGTTCCTCGCCGACGCACCCATCGTCCCCGTCAGCGCTGTCACCGGCGAGGGACTCGACGACCTGCGCCGCGAGCTCGCCTCGCTCGCCGAACGCACGGCACCGGCGGCCGACCACGACCGCCCGCGGCTCTGGGTCGATCGGAGCTTCGCCGCACGGGGCAGCGGCACCGTCGTCACCGGCACGCTCACGGGCGGCACCCTGTCGGTCGACCAACGCATCGACGTCGTGCCAGCGGGCCACCAGGCGCGCATCCGGTCGCTGCAACGACACGGCCGAGCGGAGACCACCATCGGGCCGGGCAACCGTGTCGCCGTCAACCTCTCCGGGGTCGAGCACCAGCAGATCGAGCGCGGCGACGCGCTCGTGCTCGGCGGTCAGTGGCGCCCGAGCCGACGGGTCGACGCCACCCTCGACGTGCTCGAGGCTCTCGACCACGAGGTGTCGCGGCGCGGCGCCTACGTCGCCTACGTCGGTTCCGGCGAGTGGCCGGTGAAAGTGCGCATCCTCGGACCCGACGCGATCCTGCCGGGCGACCGAGGGCTCGTGCGCCTGCACCTGTCACGCCCGCTCCCGCTCGTGGTCGGCGATCGCTACGTGCTGCGCGAGTCGGGCCGCGGCGAGACCGTCGGCGGCGGCGAGATCCTCGACGTGTCGCCCTCGTTGCCCGCGTCGAAGGCCCGACCCGGCGGCACGATCGACACGATCGTCGCGGAGCGCGGCTGGGTGACCGTCGACGACCTCGAAGCCTGGACCGGCCGGCGCATCGCCCCCACCCTCGACCGCTGGGTGGTCGCACCAACGGCACTGGCCGCGATCGACACGGCGCTGCACGAGCGGATCGCCACCGCCGGCCCGCTCGGCCTCGACCTCGCCACG
>JBILUM010000376.1:0-3782 GCA_044370995.1 Ilumatobacteraceae bacterium
GCAGTTCTACTCACGCCTGCGCCCGCTCATCCGCCCCGACCGACCGTCGGCCGCCACGCCGCCGAAGTTCGTGCTGAAGCTCGCCGTGCGCCTCCACCCGGAGATGCGGCGACGCAACGTGACGGCCGGACGGGTCGTCGTCGAGCAGCCGTGGAACCAGGTGATCCACGACTGGCACCACGGTGGCAAGGCCGTGCTCGTCGCGGCCAACCTGGCCCTGCAGGACGTCGACCTCGCATCGCTCGACGACGCCGCGCTCCTCGCACACGTCGGCCGTTGCCTCGACCACTGCACCGCCAGCTGGGAGCACCACTTCTGGCTCCACGGTCACGACCTCGGTCCGCTGGGGCAGTACCTGCAGGAGATGATCGCCTGGGGCCTGCCCGCCGGCGAGGCCCTGTCGCTGCTGGAGGGCACATCGCCGTCCACGAGCGCCCCCACCCGTGCGTTGCGTGAGATCCGCGACCTGGTGGAGGCAGCGGGTCGCCAGCCCGCGACCCTCGACGAGCTGCGATCGATCTCGCCCGCCATCGAGGCGCTCGTCGACGACTACCTGCGCCACCGCGGCATGGTGCTGTTCTCCCGGTACGACCTCGACGGCATCACCCTCGGCGAACGACCCGACCTCGTCCTCGCCGCGATCATGAACGCCGAGGTGCACGACGCCTCGGCCGAGGTGGCCGGGCGCACCGCCCACGTGCGCTCGACGATCGCCCCCGACCGCCTCGCCCGGTTCGACGACCTGCTTGGGCAGGCGCGAGCGGCGATGGACCTGCGCGACGACAACGGACCGACGACCGCCGAATGGCCGGCCGGGCTGCTGCGGATGGCGCTGCTCGAGGTGGGCCGGCGACTCGCCGGACTCGGCCTGCTCGGTCGGAGCGAGCTCGTGTTCGAGCTCCGTCACGACGAGCTCACGCCGGCGCTGTTCGACGGCGTGCCGTCGGGCTCGGCGCTCGAGGAGCGGGCCGCCGTCCGCACCGCACAGAAGACCACGGTCGCACCAGCGGTGCTCGGGCCCGAGGAGGCCGCGCCGCCGCTCGACGTGCTGCCCGCGAACCTCGCCCGGCTCACCGGGATGGTGACGACGATCATGGAGCACCTCGGCATGGACGGCAGCTCGGTGCAGAGCGGTCTCCACGGCACCGGTGTCGGCGCCCGCGTGGTGCAGGGTCGCGCCCGCGTGGCCGCCTCGCCGGAGGATGCGCTCGACCAGCTCGAACCGGGCGATGTGCTCGTCGTCGCCGGCACCACCCCCGCCTACAACCTGGTCCTGTCGCTCGCCGGTGGTGTGGTGACCGCCGACGGCGGCCCGATGAGCCACGCCGCAGTGATCGCCCGCGAGCTGGGCATCCCGGCCGTGATCGGCGCTCGCGGCGCGCTCACCGACATCCCGAACGGCGCGCTCGTCGAGATCGACCCCGTCGCCGGTGAGGTGCGCGTGCTCGCCCCGCCGTTGTCGGCAGCACCGGTGGGCGCCGCCTGAGCCGGGCCGAGCCGCAGCAGGACGCTGTGTGAGACTGCACGCCATGCGCGCCGTCGTCCTGCACAGCCATGGTGGTCCCGAGGTCCTCACGATCGAAGAGGTCGCCGGACCCGTCCCCGGACCCGACGAGGTCGTCGTCGACGTCGCGGCCACGGCGCTCAACCGCGCCGACCTGCTGCAGCGAATGGGGTTCTACCCCGACCCGCGCAAGCTGCAGCCGGAGATCCCCGGCCTCGAGTTCGCCGGCACCGTCAGCGCGGTCGGTGCGCGGGCCACGATGTGGCGCGTCGGCGACCGGGTGATGGGCATCGAGGCCGGCGGCGCCTACGCCGAGCAGATCGCCACCCACGAGCGCCAACTCCTCGCCGTGCCCGCCGGCATCGACCTGGTCGACGCGGCTGCCATCCCCGAGGTGTTCCTCACGGCCTGGGATGCGCTCGTGTTGCAGGGCGGCCTCACCAGCGGCCGGTGGGCGCTCGTCCACGCGGGCGCGAGCGGCGTCGGCACGGCCGCCATCCAGATCGCCAAGGCCATCGGCGCACGCATCGCCGTCACCTGCTCGAGCGGCAAGGCCGACGCGTGCCGCGAGCTCGGCGCCGACGTGGTCCTCGAGCGTTCCCCGCACGACTGGTTGAGCGACGCGAAGGCAGCCGTGCCGCAGGGCTTCGACACCGTGCTCGACGTGATCGGTGGCGAGGAGGTCGACCGCAACCTGCAGGCCGTCGCCACGAGGGGCACGATCGTCCAGGTGGGTCTGATGGGCGGCGGCACCACACCGGTGAACGTCGGCCTCCTCCTCGCGAAGCGCGCCACGTGGGTGGGCACCACGCTGCGCACGCGCCCGTTGGAGGAGAAGGTCGCCGTCACCCGACGCTTCGCCGCCGAGATGCTCCCGCTGTTCGGCAGCGGCGCGCTGCGCCCGGTGATCGACAGCGTCTACGACTTCGACGCGATCGCCGACGCGCACCGCCACATGGAGGCCAACGCGAACACCGGCAAGATCCTCGTCCGGATCCGCTGACCGGCCCGAGCGCCGTTCAGGAACCAGCCAGAAGCCGGTTCAGAAGATGCCGGGGATCGCCGTCGCGCCGGTGTCGAGCACGTCCGAGGCCGGCACGCCGAACCAGCCCTCGGCGACGGTGGCGTAGTACTGGTCGAGTCCCACCGTCGCCCGCAGGTTGCCGTTGTCGTCGAGATCGGTGAGCGACGGGTGCTCGCCGAAGCGGCCGGCGTTCACCGGACCGACGAGCAACGCGTTCGACGCAGTGCCGTGGTCGAGCCCACCCGAGTCGTTGTCGCGGGCGGTGCGCCCGAACTCGCTGGTGGTCATCACGAGCACCCGCTCCGACAGGCCACGGGCGGCGAGGTCGTCGAGGAACGCGTTCAGTGACGTGTCGAGGTCGTCCATCAGCGCGGGATAGCGCCCGTTGTGGTCGTCGTGGGTGTCGAAGTCCTGGTGCATCGGGACGTGCACGATGCGCACCCCCTGCTCGCCGGCGAACAGCTGGGCGGCGAGCCGCAGCCCCTGTCCCAGGTCGCTGCTCGGGTAGCCGCCGTCGCCCTCCTCGCCGGCCAGGCCGTCGAGCACGCTTGCGAACGCGGCGCTCTGGGTCTTGAGACCGCGTATCCGGGCCTCGAGCTCGAACATCGACGCCCCGGTGCCGAACGCGGCGAACCCGTCCTGGAACAGGCGTCGGAACGGGTCGTCGTCCCCGGCACCCGCCAGATAGCCGGCGGCGTCGGCCCCGGGGATCGCGAGCGTCGACGCCGAACGCGACGCGATCGCAGGCGTGGCCCCCGACCCGACCGACAACGCCACGGCCGGTGCCGCCGGGTCGCCGATGACGTCGGCGAGCCGCCCGAGGAAACCCGTGTCGCGGATGCCACCCGCGGTGGGCGCGCCGGCCCACCATCGGGCGAGCATCTCGAAGTGCGAGCCGTCGCTGTCGAACGATCCCACGCCCTGCACGATCGCTGCGCCGCGTCCGTGGAGCCGGGTGAGCGCAGGGTGCAGGCCCACCTCGTCGTCGAGCGCCAGCACGTCCTCTGCGGCGATCGCCGTCGACCGGCGCAGGTCGTAGTACGCGCCCTGGCCGTACGGCGCGAGCATCGACATGCCGTCGTTGCCCCCGGCCATCTCGACGACCACGAGCAGCCGTTGCCCCACGTCGACCGAGCTCTGGACGGGCGCGGAAGACGACTGCTCAGGTGGCGCAGTCGGCGTCACCGCCACGGATCCGTCCGGCGACCGGGGACGCCGTCCGGCCGAGGCGGGCGGCATCGTCGAGTTCGACGC
>JBILUM010000377.1:0-3772 GCA_044370995.1 Ilumatobacteraceae bacterium
CGTCCGCCAGCCGAAGCCGACCACCCCGTGAACGGTCCCGCGCTCCTCGCCCTCCAACTCGTCGACAGCCGACTCGATGCGATCGAAGGCCGCCGCAAGCGGCTGCCCGAGCGGGTCGTCCGCGACACTGCGAAGGCCGCGCACGCCGAACTCGACACCGAACGTGCCCGGCTCCAGGGCCTGGTCGACGCGGCGTACGCCGCGATCGAGCAGGCCGAGACCGCCGGCGCCGAACTCGACACCAAGCAGCGCCGCCTCGAGGCACAGCTCAAGACCGTGATCGCCCCGCGTGAGGCCGAGGCGTTGATGCACGAGATCGACCTGCTCAAGGCGAAGCACAGCGCCCTCGACGACGTCGAACTCGAGGCGATGGACCAGCAGGCGAACGCCGAGGAGGCGATGGCGCTGCTCGACCGACGTGAGCCCGAACTGCTCGCCGCGCTGGCCGACGCCCAAGCGGCGCTCGACGCGGCCGAGGCGTCCCTGGCGGCCGACGCCGCCGGGCTCATGGCCGAACGAGGCGTCGCATCCGCGGCGTTGAGCGAGGCCGAGACCTCGCTGTACACCTCGTTGAAGGCGCGCCACGGCGGCATGGGTATCGCCCAGCTCGAGCGCCACACGTGCACCGGCTGCCACGTCGACCTCTCACAGGTCGAGTACGAACAGGTCGTGCACACGCCGGCCGGGGAACTGCCCGAGTGCCCGCACTGTGCGCGGCTGCTCGTCGTCTGATCGTCGTCTGATCGTCCGATGAGCCCCCTGTTCGGCGTCTGATCCGGAGGCCGTGCGCGTGTTCCTCTGGTTCGTCGCCACGTCGGTGCTGACGATCTTCTTCGTGTTCCGTGACCCGCGCTTCGACTACCGCTGGCTGATCGCGGGTGCGCTGCTGCCCGATGTCGTCGACGTCTGGTTCGGCGGTGCGCGGGTGCTGCACAGCCTCGCCGGTGCGGTCGGGGCCATGGTCGTGGTGATGATCGTGACGGCCGGCCGCCGACCGATCCGGCGCCGACTGCTGTCCTTGCCGATCGGCGTGCTGCTGCACCTCGTGTTCGACGGTGCGTTCAGCGCCACCGAGGTGTTCTGGTGGCCGTTCATGGGCGGCTTCGACGACGCCCCGCTCCCGATCGCACAGCGCGGCTGGTGGAACCTCGGGCTCGAACTGGCCGGGGCGGCGATGATCGCCTGGGCGTGGCGGTTCTTCGGCCTCGCCGATGCTGCGCGCCGCAGGGAGTTCCTCACCGAAGGGCGACTGACGCAGGCCGCTTGACCCGCGTCGCGCTCGATGCTGCGACGGTGACGCGGCCGCGTCGGGGGAAAATCGCGCGATCCGCACTCGTGTCGGGGCGTCGACCCTCCGATGATGTCGGTGTGACGGCGACCGATGCGACGAAGGGGGTGGGTGATGGGTGACGGACTGGCCCGCGTGATCCCGTTCCGACCGCGCATCGAAACGCCGCCCGAGGAGCCGCTCACCTGGTACGAGGCCCATCGGTTCGAGCGTGGCGCCCGGTACCGCGAGACCCCTTCCGGGCGGACGGGCTACTTCATCGGTGTCTCCGAGGTGCCGCCGCTCACCGCGATGGACCTGTCGGCGCTCGTGCTGCTGTTCCGTGATCCCGAGAGTGATGCGATGTGGATCTGCACCGAGTCCGAGGCGATGGTCGGCGTCGGCTACGCACCGGTCTCCTGGGACCTCCACCCGTAGCGCTCGACGGGTGCAGCTCGTCCGCCGGCAGGCAAGCGGCGACACGGGGTGAGACGAGGGTGAGGCGGGGGAGTGGTGGTGCGGCGACGAAATCCCCCGAGGTCCGCGGCCGAGGCACTGGACGAATCGCGAGGTCGTCGGACGATCTTCCATCAGCGTCGGCAACGAGACACCCGCCCGCCTCCGCACCACGCGACATCAGCGACGGCATCACGGCAACTCCCTTGCGGTGACCGCAGCACGGCCTTCGGCCCCGACCGTGCCCGGTCGGGGTCGATGTCGTTTTCGTCGGTCTGCGTTTCTCCACGTCGTGGGGTTTTTCGGCGGAGACTGCGTCGATGGCCGGGTTCAGCCTCTAGTCTCCTGGCCGCAGGTCTCCGGTGCCTTGGCTCTCCCAACGTGCCCATTGGCGCCGTCGAGAACTGCTGCCCATCCCTTTCCGCCGGGGGATGGGCACGCGCCCCGACACCGGTCGTGTCCTTGCCGACCCGCTCACCAGGTTCCCGTCGGGCTGTCGCGACGCGGCTACGTTGAGGCGGCGGACACAGGTCTGTGTGTGCCGACGTCAGGAGGAGTTCGCCGATGGCCAGGTTCGGGTTCGCGCCGACATCGATGCGTGACCGGTTCTTCGCACTCCCCGACGGAGCGCCGCGAGACCGGCGGCCCACCGACATCTCGATGTTGGTGTTCACGTCGATCCTCGTGTTGGTGTTCGCCATGCGTGCCGACGACGGCGTCGGCGCGTTCGAGTCCGCCATCACAGCGGCGATCCGTGCGCTCCCGGGTGTGTTCGACCCGATCTGGTCGATCCTCCACGACGGGCTTCGTCTGTGGGCACTGCTGTTGATCGTCATCTCCCTGTGGCGGCGACGTTGGGGGTTGCTGCGCGACCTCGCGATCGGCTGGGCAGTTGCCGCTGGTCTGGCCGCCGTCGTCGGCCGGTTGACCAACCATCGTTGGCCCGATGTCGTCGACGGGTTCCTGCGATCCGACATCCTCCTCGACTATCCGGTGGTGGGACTGGCCGTTTCGGTGACCGTCGCGAGCATCGCATCGACCCATCTGAGTCGGCCCTATCGGTATCTGTCGCGGTGGATCATCGGCCTCGGGTGCACGAGTGCTGCCGTGCTCGGCATCACCACGGTGTCGGGCGCCGTCGGTGCGGCGGCGCTCGGCATCGCGATCGCTTCGGGTGTGCACCTCGCGTTCGGCTCGCCCGGCGGGTTGCCCTCCACGCGCCAGGTCGACGCGATGATCACCGACATCGGACTGAGCGCCACGACCCGCGCCCTGTCCCGCCGGGTCGGCGTCGTCCTCGCCGCCGCCGATGACGACGCCGGGCGGCCGCTCGACGTGAAGATCTACGGGCGTGACGCGTGGGACGGCCAACTGTTGGTGTCCCTGTGGCGATTCGTCTGGTACCGGGAAGGCGGACCGACCCTCGCCCTGACCCGCCTGCAGCAGGTGGAGCACGAGGCATTCCTGACGTTGCTCGCTGCGAGCCGTGGTGCCTCGGTGCATCCGGTGGTGTCCGCAGGAAGGACCGAACTCGGCGACGCACTGCTGGTCGTGGAACGCATCGGTGAGCCGGTCATCTCGGCGTCGTCGGACCATCCAGCGGTGTCGACCCGGGCGATGTGGGAGTCGCTCGCCGCCCTGCACGCCGCCGGCATCACCCACGGAGCGATCGATGCGGAGCGGGTGTTCGTCGACGGAGATCGGGTCCTGCTGGCAGATCTCGACGCTGGTGAGGTGCTGCCGGCGTCGGATGCAGCGCCGTTCCTGCGCGATCGAGCCCAGATGTTCTGTCTGTCGGCCGCGATCGTCGGCCCGGAGGCGGCGATCGCCGGAGCGCTGGCGGCGCTCGGCGCCGATGGCCTGGCCGACGTCATGTCGTACGTCCAGCCGGCAGCGATGTCGTCCCGGTTGCGGCGAGACCTCGCGCGTGCGGACGTCGACATCGACGAGCTCCGCAAGGCAGCGGTCGGGTCGATCGGTGGCGAAGAGCGGGAACTGCAGCGACTCCGTCGGTTGACCGTCGGCCGCGTGCTGATGGTCGTGCTGCTG
>JBILUM010000378.1:0-3766 GCA_044370995.1 Ilumatobacteraceae bacterium
CGCCCAGCGACGGGCGGCCGAACCGAACCTTCATCGCGTCGAAGCCCTGGTCGAGCAGCCGGTGGGCGGTCTGCACCATCTCCGGGATCGACCGGTGGACGGCGGTCGACGCGTACAGGCGCAGCCGGGGCGACGTGCCACCGAGGAGATGCCACACGGGCTGCTGCTCGATCTTGCCGACCAGATCCCACAGCGCCAGGTCGAGCGGCCAGGGGCGACCCGCGTGGAAGTCGACGTTCGCGAGGCGTGCGGCATGCTGGGCCAGGTCGAGTGGGTCCTCGCCGAGGAAGTACCGGGCGTAGTCGGCGAAGCCGTGCATCGCATCGCCCGAGCCGATCCCTTCTCGTCCCTCGGAGTCGCGGACCCGCACGATCGTGACGGGGAACTTCGTCCGCGGCTGGGGGTCCCAGGAGGCGGGAAACGGAGGGTCGAGTGGCAGTTGGTGATGGGTGATCTCGATGCCCACGATCGTGCTCATGCGATGGCTCGCCCTCTCGAAGTGCGCCCGCGTCCTCGGTCGAATTCGTGTGACAACCGTACAAGGAATAGCTGTCGCCGGTGTAGTGTCGCACGCTGTGACCGAGACCTCTCAGGACGACCCCGGGACCGCTGGCGGAGCAGGGACGCGACGTCGCGGTCGCGAGCGGAACGAGGGCATGCGCAACCGCCTGCCGGAGCAGCTCCCGTTCCGGCAGCCGTACATGCGGCTCAACCACACCGAGGTCGTCTCGGCCGACGAGATCGAGACGATCCACGAGGCGTCGTTGACGATCCTCGAACGCATCGGCATGGAGTTCTTGTGCCCCGAGTCGCGCAGCATCATGCGCGAGGCCGGTGCCCAGGTCGACGAGTCGAACAGCCGGGTGCGGTTCCCCCGCGAGCTGATCGAGCGATCGATCACCACCGCGCCGTCGGAGTTCACGCTGCACAGCTGGAACCCGGCTCGCAACATCCGCGTCGGCGGTCGGTGGATGGCGTTCGGCACGGTCGCGAGCGCGCCGAACTACGTCGATCGCAACGGCGTGCGCCGCACCGGTGATCGCGAGGGATTCCGAGACCTGCTCAAGCTCGCCCAGATGCTCGACGCGATCCACTACGTCCCGGGCTATCCGGTCGAGCCGGTCGACATCCACTCGTCGATCCGCCACCTCGAGGCCTCGTACGACATCTTGACGATGACCGACAAGGGCCTTCACTGCTACAGCCTCGGGCGCCAGCGCAACCAGGACTGCATCGAGATGGTGCGCATCGCCCGTGGCGTCGACATGGCCACGATCGATCGCGAGCCGTCGGTGATGACGGTGGTGAACACCAACTCACCGCTGCGCCTCGACATCCCGATGGCGCAGGGCATGATCGAGTTCGCCCGCCACAACCAACCGGTGGTGGTCACCCCGTTCACCCTGGCGGGTGCGATGGCCCCGATCACCCTCGGCGGCGCGCTTGCCCAGCAGAACGCCGAGGCCCTCGCCGGCATCGCGTTCTTGCAGATCGTCAACCCCGGTTCTCCGGTGATGTACGGCGGGTTCACCAGCAACGTCGACATGCAGTCGGGTGCGCCTGCGTTCGGCACGCCCGAGTACGTCCGCACCGCCATGATCAGCGGCCAGCTGTGCCGTCGGTACGGGGTGCCGTACCGCAGCAGCAACGTGTGTGCTGCGAACACCCTCGACGCCCAGGCCGCCTACGAGAGCGTGTTCTCGCTGTGGGGCGCCGTGATGGGTGGCGTGAACTTCCTCATGCACGGTGCCGGCTGGATGGAGGGTGGTCTCCACGCCAGCATGGACAAGATGCTGATGGACGCCGACCTGTTGCAGATGGTGGCGAAGATGCTCGAGCCCGTGCAGGTCGACGCCGACTCGATCCCGATCGACACGATCGAAGAGGTCGGCCCGGGCGGCCACTTCTTCGGCACCGCACACACCCAGTCGCGGTTCCGTGACGCGTTCTACCGACCGTTCCTGTCGGACTGGCGCAACTACGAGACGTGGGACGAGGCCGGTCGCCCGACGGCCGATCAGCGTTCGCACGGGCTGGTCGACCGCTTCCTCGCCGCCTACGAGCCGCCGGCGATGGACCCGGAGGTGCAGGCCGAGCTGCGCGCCTTCGTCGACCGTCGCATCGCCGAAGGCGGCGTCGCCACCGACTTCTGACCCGGCTCACCGCGAGTCCGGCGATTCACACGAGTTCAACCAGTTCAAGGGGATTGCAATGAAGACATCGGCACAGGTCGTGGTGATCGGCGGTGGCGTGGTCGGCGCCAGCGTGCTGTACCACCTCACCAAGGAGGGCTGGACCGACGTCGTCCTCGTCGAGAAGGCGCAGCTCACCGCCGGCAGCACCTGGCACGCCGCCGGCGGCATGCACACCCTCAACGGTGACCCCAACGTGGCCCGGCTGCAGCAGTACACGGTGAACCTGTACCGCGAGATCGAGGCCGAGAGCGGCCAGAACTGCGGCATCCACCTGCCGGGCGGCATCCAGTTGGCCGACACCCCCGAACGGCTCGACTGGCTGCGCATGGCGCAGGCCCGCGGTCGCTACCTCGGGATGCACATGGAGATCATCTCCATGGCCGAGGCCAAGGAACTCAACCCGCTGCTCGAGGAGAAGTTCTTCGTCGGCGCGCTCTACGACGAGGACGAGGGCAGCGTCGATCCCTACGGCGTCACCCACGCCTACTCGATCTGTGCCCGCAACCGCGGTGCCGAGGTGTACCAGAACACCTGGGTGAACGGCCTCGCCCAACGCCAGGACGGCACGTGGGACGTGCACACCTACGACCCGACCACCGGCGACGCCAAGGGCACGATCCACGCCGAGCACGTCGTGAACGCCGGCGGCCTCTGGGCCCGCGAGGTCGGTCGCATGGCAGGCCTCGAGCTGCCCGTGTTGGCCATGGAGCACCACTACCTGATGACCGAGCCGATGCCGGAGGTGATCGAGTACAACCAGACCAACGGCCGCGAGCTGCCGCACATGATCGACTTCGCCGGCGAGATCTACGCCCGCCAGGAGGGCCAGTCGATCCTGCTCGGCACCTACGAGCAGGACAACCGGGTGTGGTCGGCGAAGCAGACCCCGTGGGACTTCGTGTTCCAGCTCCTCCCCCACGACCTCGACCGCATCTCGCCCGAGCTCGAGCGGGCCTTCGAGCACTTCCCCGCCGTCGGCCGCGCCGGCATCCAGAAGTTCGTCAACGGTCCCTTCACCTTCAGCCCCGACGGCAACCCGCTCGTCGGCCCCATCAAGGGCATGCGCGGCATGTGGAGCGCCTGCGCGGTGATGGCCGGCCTCTCGCAGGGTGGCGGTGTGGGCCTCAGCCTCGCCCAGTGGATGGTGCACGGCGACCCGGGCGCCGACATCTGGGCGATGGACGTGGCTCGTTACGGCGACTTCGCCACGCTCGGCTACACGAACGCCAAGGTGCGCGAGAACTACTCGCGTCGGTTCCGCATCACGTTCCCCAACGAGGAACTGCCCGCCGCGCGCCCGCTGCACACGACGCCGATCTACGACCGCCTCACCGCGCACAACGCGGTGTGGGGCGCCGGCTTCGGTCTCGAGCACCCGCTGTGGTTCCAGAAGCCCGGTCTCGAGCCGGTCGAGGACGTCACGTTCTACCGCTCGAACGCGTTCGACACGGTGGCCGAGGAGTCGAAGGCCGTGCGCGAGCGCGTCGGCTTCAGCGAGGCGTCGAACTTCGCCAAGTACAAGGTCAGCGGCGAGGGCTCGGCCGCATGGCTGCAGGGTCTGTTCACCAACG
>JBILUM010000380.1:0-3764 GCA_044370995.1 Ilumatobacteraceae bacterium
GTCGAAGCTCGGGATCGGCGCGCTGCTGACCGGGATGAGCCGCTTGCCACCGGCCGGCGCCTCAGCCAGGACGTTGACCGGCACACCGAACCCGGCGACCCGGTCGACCTCGGGCAGGGCCTCGGCGAGCTCGTCGCCGTAACGCTCGGCCATGCAGCCGGTGACGACGAGACGGGCACCGTCCTTGCGACCGTCCTCGAGGGCGAGGATCGTGTCGATCGACTCCTTGCGGGCCTCGTCGATGAACGCACACGTGTTGACGACCACGAGGTCGGCGGCAGACGCGTCGTCGGTGGCCGTCATCCCGTCGGCCAACAGGGTGCCGATGATCTTGTCGCTGTCGACCTGGTTCTTGGGACAGCCCAAGGTCTCGACGTAGAAGCGCTGACCCATGACCCGTGAGGCTACCGGCGCCCCGATCAGGCAGTCGGTGTGTACATCGTCGCCCGGGTCAGCGGCGATCAGAGGTAGTTGAGGCGGAGGCCCTGGTTCGGCCAGCGGCAGTGCAGCAGCTTCCCGGTGCCGCTGATCGTGATGTACGCGTCGCGGTACTCGCCGCTGCCGTCGTTGTCGCCGAAGCAGATGTTGGTGGTGAGCAGGTCGCCGGTCGGGATGTGGCTGGTCTCGCCGCTCGGGGTGATCACGGTGATGCCGCCGTTGATGAGCGTGGCGACGCACACGTTGCCGTCGCCGTCGACCGCGAGCGAGTCGAACAACTGGTAGCCGGGCAGGCCGACGAGCAGGCCCGGGTCGAGCGGCGGCAGCGGCTCGAGCACGCCGGGCGCCGTGATGGTGCGCTGGAACACCCGACCGGAGTGGGTCTCGGCCCAGTAGACCTTCGTGCCGTCGGGCGACAGGCCGATGCCGTTCGGCCCCTCCACCGGGTGCACCACCTCGGCGATCGAGCTGCCGTCGGCCTTCGCGTAGTAGATGCTCGTCAGGTCGCTCGTGCGGTTGACGCTGTCGCGGATGCCGTGGTCGGTGAACCAGAAGCCGCCGTGGGCGTCGAACACCAGGTCGTTCGGGGCCCGGAGCGGGCGACCGTCGCACTCGGTGTACAGGTCGGTGACCGCGCCGGTGGCGAGGTCGACCTTCTGGATCCGGCCACCGATGTAGCGGCTCGGGTCGAACGGGCCGGGGAGCAGCAGCTCACCGAGGTCGACCGCGGTGAAGCAACCACCGTTGTTGCACAGGTAGAGCGCACCGTCGGGCCCGATCGCCGCTCCGTTCGGTCCGCCGACGATCTCCGCCACCGTCTCCTTCGTGCCGTCGGGATGGACTAGCGTGATCCGCGGCCCGAACATCTCGACCAGGATCACCGTGCCGTCGGGCATCGCGATCGGGCCTTCCGGGAACCGCAGCCCGGTCGTGACTTCCGTGAACTCCATCTCACTCATGCGACGCACCCCCATGCGGCCGACGACTCCCCTGCCGTCGGATCGAGGGCATCATGTCACCGGCACCACGCCACCGATGAGTCGGGAGTCGCCGCACCGTCGGATCGCACGGAGGTCATCACGATGAGTACGCACACGAGCGTCGACGACTACCTCGCGGACTGCGACGAGATCGGCCGCGAGCGGTTGGAGGTCATCCGCTCGATCGTGCGCGAGGTCGCACCCGACGCGGGCGAACGCATCAGCTACGCCATCCCTGCGTTCACGGTCGGCGGCAAGGTCTTCGTCTTCATGGCCGCGTGGAAGGAGCACGTGTCGCTGTACCCGTTGCCGCAGGGCGACCCGGTCGTCGACGCTGCACTCGCCCCCTACGCGGTCTCGAAGGGCACCGTGAAGTTCCGCCACCGCGATCCGCTGCCGCTCGACGCGGTCCGCCTGGTGGTCGAGGCGAAGCTCCGCGAGGCCGAGGAACGGGCTGCGACGCGCCCGAGGAGACGCGGCTCCTGACCCGGCCGGTGCGACCTACGCTCGCGGCATGGGGGACCTCGCCGCCGACGCACAGCTCACGCCAACCGGTGACGGCAGGTTCACCGCGACGATGTCACGCGACTGGGAGATCTGGGGCCCGAACGGTGGCTACATGGCGGCGTTCGCACTCGACGCGGCGCGTGCGGTGTCGGGTCGTGCCCGGCCAGCCAATGCCACCGTCCACTTCCTCGGCGCGGCCTCGTTCGACGCACCGATCGAGGTGACGGCAACGGTGCAGCGAGCGACCCGCCAGGCCACCAGCGTGCACGTGCGCATCGACCAGCAGGGCAAGGCGGTCCTCGCGGCGATGGTGTGGTCCGTCGACGCCGGCATCGAGGGACTCGACCACGACGACGCGCCCTTCCCCGAGGTCGCCGACTGGCGCGACCTGCCGACGATGGCCGAACGCATCGCCGCCGACCCCGACGCGACGCCGAGCCGCTACGGGTTCTGGGACAACTTCGAACAACGGCCGACGACCTGGCTCGGCGCGTCGGCCTGGGAGGCACGCGACCTCGGACCGGCGCTCTACGAGAACTGGATGCGCTTCGCCTCGCCGCCGGCGAGCGACGAGTGGGCCCAGGCCGCACGGCTGCTGCTGCTCGTCGACCTCGGCGCCTGGCCGTCGCTCGGCCGGCGGCACCGCACGGACACCTGGATGGCGCCGAGCATCGACGTGTCGTGCGAGTTCCACCATCTCGACCCGACCGACGACTGGTGCCTGCTGCAGGGCACCAGCCCCGCAGCTCGCGACGGCCTGATCGGCAGCCACCAGCGGGTCTGGAACGAGCGCGGCGACCTCGTGGCGAGCGGCATCAGCCACCTGCTGTGCCGCCGGATCGCCTGACCGCCGACCGGGCTCAGGCCCGGGGTGAGGCCTGCAGCGTCAAGGTCGCCAACCGCAGGTCGCCGATGCGCACCACCGACGCATCGGCATCACGCTCGACCCCGAACAGCACGACCTTCGCGTCGCGGGACGCCGCCAGGTTCTTCATCCACTGCGAGTCGCTTCGAACCGTCGACACGTAGATCGTGTCGCCGATGCGAGCCGACAGCAGCGGCACACGCCTCGGCAGACCGCTCACCCGACCCGTCGTCTCCACCACCACCGGCCCGACACCGAGGGGCAGCGGATTGCCCACACCGGCCTCCACCAGCGGACGCACGAACGCGTTCAGCGAGCGGAAGACGTGACGGAGGACGGTGGTCGGATCGGGAACGGACATGCCCCATCCAACCGATGCGCGCCGGACCGCATTTCGTGACCCCCGGCACGACCTGGAATCGATCCGGTCAGCTGCCCTGGAGCAGCTCGAACTCCTCGACGGTCATCAGCACCGAACGGGCCTTCGAGCCCTCGCTCGGGCCGACGATGCCCCGGGTCTCGAGCAGGTCCATGATCCGGCCGGCCCGGGCGAAGCCGACCTTGAGCTTGCGCTGCAGCATCGACGTGCTGCCCAGCTGGCTGCGGACCACCAGTTCGATGGCCTGCCGCATCAATGCCTCGTCCTCGTCCTCGTCGCCGCCGGCGGACGAACTGCCGAACATGCCACCACCGCTGCTGCCGCCCTCGTCGTCGCCCTCGACACCGCTGACGTAGGTGACCTCGGGCGCCTGCCGACGCCAGTGGGCGACGACCTTGCGGACCTCCTCCTCGCTGACGAAGGAACCCTGGATGCGCTGGGCGACGTTGGAGCTGCCCGGCAGGAGCAGCATGTCGCCCTTGCCGACCAGCTTCTCGGCACCGGGCTGGTCGAGGATGACCCGGCTGTCGGTGAGCGACGACACGGCGAAGGCCATGCGGGCGGGCACGTTGGCCTTGATGACGCCCGTGATGAC
>JBILUM010000379.1:0-3764 GCA_044370995.1 Ilumatobacteraceae bacterium
TTTCGGGTACCTGCCGTCGAACCATCGGATCAGGACGCGGGACGACCGAGGGCCACCTCGTAGCTCCACAGCTCGGCCTGGATCGGCATCGGCGGCTGCGGTGCGGCCGCGCCGTCGCCGGCGTCGGGTCCGCGATGGCCGTGGGCGAACGACGCCGAGTTCCGCCAGGCGTCGAAGGACGCCTCGTCGCGCCAGCGCGTGACCACGAGCCACGTCGTGCGCTCATCGGTCGGCTTCAGCAGCTCGAACCCCTCGAAGCCCTCGTGGCCGTCGACGGCGCCGGCACGGGCGGCGAAGCGACGGGCCACCTCCTCCCCCATCTCGGCGGGCACGGTCAGGGCGTTGATCTTGATGACGGTCATGGGCCAGATGATGCCATGCGCATCCCGGCACCCGGCCGTCGCCCGGCCGGCACTGACGTCGGTTCAGCCCTGCAGCAGCCGGAGCGTGAGGCCGACACCGAAGCCGGTGACGTCGCTGCCGACGGCACCGAGCCCACCCTTGCAGCTCACCGCCGAGAGGTCGACGTGCAGCCACGGGCGATCGCCGACGAAGCGCTGCAGGAACCGGGCGGCCAGGAGGTGGTCTGCCGCGCCGCTCTCGAGCACGCACTGCTTCACGTCGGCGACCTGCGACTCGAGCGCCTCGTCGTAGTCGGCCGGCATCGGGAACGACACCACCCGCTCCCCCGTCGCGATGCCGGCAGCGACCGCTCGCGCTGCGAACTCGTCGCGGTTGGCGATCACGCCGCTCATCCGCGACCCGAGTGCGATCCACATCGACCCGGTGAGCGTGGCGAAGTCGATGATCTCGTCCGGCCGCTCCTTTGCCGCGAGCACGAGCGTGTCGGCCAGCACCATCCGACCCTCGGCATCGGTGTGGGTGGTCTCGATGGTGGTGCCGTCGAGCGCGGTGACCACCTCGTTCTGCGTGTAGGCCGACGGCGACAGGTGGTTCTGCGCGATCGCGAGCCAGGCGTCGATGCGCAGCGGCAGCCGCAACCGACTGGCAGCGAGCAGCGCTCCGACGGCGACGGCAGAGCCGTTCATGTCGTGGTGCATCTCGTGCATCGAGGTGTCCTTCTTCAGGTTGTGGCCACCCGTGTCGAAACAGATGCCCTTGCCCACCAGCGCGATCGACCGGCCGACCGCACCCGCCCGACCGCGCGACGGACGACCGTCGTAGGTGAGACGCACGATCGCCGCATCGCGTCGGTGGCTGCCGCGAGCGACCGCGAGGAAGGCGCCCGCCCCCATCCGTTCCAGCCGCTCGAGGCCGAACTCCTGACGCTTCCACCCTTCGGCCCGGGCGAGTTCCCCGAGTCGGGCGCGGTAGTTCGCCGGGCCGAGGGCGTTGGCCGGCGCTGCGGTCAGCTCGCGGCACAGTTGGCTGCCCGCCACCAGCGCCTGCACGCCGGCGAAGGAGGTCCCTGCCGGAGCACCGTGCAGCGTGACGGTGTCGAGCCGTCGCTGGGCCGGCCCCTGCTTCCACGTCGGCAACGGCGTCGCGTTGACCAGCGCCACGTAGGCCGCGTCGGTGGCGAGACCGTGCAGCGTGTCGGACGCGCCGTGCAACGAGATGTCGAGCGACCCCGGATGTTCCGCGAGCAGTGGTGCGAGACCCTTGCGCAGCGCGGTGTGGCGATCGAACGTCGATGCGCTCGGGTCGACGATGACCCAGGTGACGAGTTGGCCGCCCTCGAGCTGCACGGTGACGGGTGCGCGATCGGCCGCCTCGTCACGCACCCGACCACCAGCGTGCGCACGCGTACGCGCACGGACGATCGCGTCGCGACCTGGCGCGTCGGGCAACATGTCGCCGGGCGTCCTGACGACGAGGACATGGGTCGAACGGGCGGGGGGAGCGACGAGCGGTGCACGCCGCGCCGAGAGTCTGCCTTCGGATGCTGCCATGGTCACGAGACGCTACTCGGACAGTGAGAGGACCTCCTGGAAGCCCTCGCGCAGGCAGCGCACGAACAGCGCGACGTCGGTCACCGCGGCGGTGTCGATGTTCACGCCGATGCAGCACATGCCGTCGTAGGTCATCAGCGTGATGTTGAACGCCGAACCGGCCGTCGGACCGAACGGCACGTAGCGGCGGACGCGCACCCCCTCGAGGTACAGCGGCACCGGCACACCCGGGACGTTGCTGGCGAGGAAGTCGATGTGCTTGAGCATCGAGCCGATCACACCGTTCGGCATCAGGTTGAGGAACCCGGCGATCGCCTCGGTGTGGGCGAGGGATCGTTCCTGCCGGATGCGCCGGCCGATGTCGTGGAGCCGCCTGATCCGTTCCTCGGCGTCGCGCACCCCGACGGGCACGGTGAAGCGCATCACCGTGACATGGTTCCCGCCGGCGTCGTCGGCGGAGGTGCGCAGGCTGACCGGCATGGCGACGCGCAGGTCCTCCACCTCGGCACCGTTGGCCTCGTGGTAGCGGCGGAGGCCGCCGGTGATCCCGGCGAGGAAGCCGTCGTTGAGCGTGCCCCGGGCCGCGCCTGCCGCGCCGCGCAGGTCGTCGAGCGGGATCTCGATCGTCTCGAACTGGGTGTGGCGGTGGCGATCGACCATCACGGGCGAAAGCGTGTGGGTGACCGGGGCGACGGTCCGGCCGATCGACTGCGCCGTTCGCACGGTCTCCACGACGGTGTGCAACGGGTCGCGGACGAACCGCAGCAGGTTCGGCACGATCGACGGGAGGGCGGCGCGCACGAGGTGCACGGCACCGTCGAGGTCGTGGGCGATCACCTCACGCGCCTCGCCCAGCAGGCCCCGCACGGTCCCGCCGAGATCACCGTGGTCGCCCGGCGCGGCGTCGTGGTCGCCCGGCGCGGCGGGCCGCTGTGGCCGCTGGGGCCGGGTGCCATCGGGTTCGAGGTCGAACAGATGGATCGCGAGCTGGACGGCACCGATGCCGTCGGTGACGACATGGTGTGCCTTCATCACCAGCGCCGCCGTGCCGTCGGCCAACCCCTCGACGAGGATGAACTCCCACAGCGGCCGGGTGCGGTCGAACCCGTGCTGTGCGCTGTCGCGGGCGATGTCGAGCACCTCGCGCATGGTGGCCGGCAAGGGCGCCGCGACGCGTCGCAGATGGGCGCTGAGGTCGAACTCCGGATCGGGCTCCCAGCGCCACGTGGTGGGATGCAGCGGCACCGGCACCACGCGTTGACGCAGTTCGGGCACCATCCGTGTGACGTGATCGACCCTGGCGACCAGGCGATCCCAATCGGGGGTCCCCTCGAGGGTGACCACGCCGACGATCGTCGAGCGCAGCAGCGGATCCGATTCGACGGTCCACATGATCGCATCGTTCTGGCTGAGGTACGTCCTGGCGGTGCCGGCGGTGCCGGCGGTGCTGGCGGTGCCGGCGGTGCCGCCGGTGCCAGCGGTGTGTTCGCTCGTCCCCATGTGGCCACGGTGCCAGCCGGCCGGCCGCGACGACAGGGCCGAAGGTCATCGCAGCGGCCATGTGGCGCGCGCCCGCTCACCGACAGGGTGTCGAGTGGATATGGCAAGCTCGGTGCGTGGCGAACGCACCGGAGGACTGGGCGACCAGCGTGGTGCTGGCCGACGGCGAGACGGGGTACCTGCGTGCGATGACCCCCGAGGACGCGCCAGCCCTGCTGGCGTTCCATGAACGTCAGCCGCGCGAGAACCTCTACCGGCGCTTCTTCTCGCCCAAGCCGTCGCTCACGCCGAGCGAGCTCGAACACTTCACCGTGGTCGACTTCGTCGACCGCGTCGCGCTCGTGCTCGAGA
>JBILUM010000381.1:0-3763 GCA_044370995.1 Ilumatobacteraceae bacterium
GCGTCGCGTGCCGCCGACCCCGCAGTACCCATGGCCGCTGCTCGCCGCCGAAGTGGGCGCGGCAGAGGTGTGGGTCAAGCACGAGAACCACACGCCCACCGGTGCGTTCAAGGTGCGCGGCGGTCTCGTGTACGTCGACCGTCTCGTGCGCGAACGACCCGAGGTCCGCGGACTCGTGAGCGCCACGCGCGGCAACCACGGCCAGAGCATCGCCCTCGCCGGTGTGGCCGCCGGCCTCTCGGTCACCATCGTGGTGCCCCGGGGGAACAGCCCCGACAAGAACGCGGCCATGCGGGCATGGGGCGCCGAGCTCGTCGAGTTCGGCCACGACTTCCAGGCCGCCCGCGAACACGCGGGGGAGCTCGCAGTCGAGCGGGGGCTCGAGATGGTGCCGTCGTTCCACGACGACCTCGTCCGCGGCGTGGCCACCTACGCACTCGAGCTGTTCGAGGCGGTCGCTGCCGCGGGCAGCGCACTCGACTCCGTCTATGTGCCGGTCGGGTTGGGCTCGGGGATCTGCGGCCTCATCACCGCTCGCGACCTGCTCGGCCTCGACACCGAGATCGTCGGTGTGGTGGCCGAACGGGCGAACGCCACGGCGCTGTCGTTCGCCGCCGGGCACGCAGTGAACACCGACTCGGCGGACACCTTCGTCGACGGGGTCGCCTGCCGTGTGCCCGTACCCGACGCGATCGATCGCATCGTCCGCGGTGCGGCGCGCATCGTCGAGGTCACCGAGGACGAGGCGGCCGAGGCGATCCGGGTGCTGCTGCGCACGACGCACAACCTCGCCGAACCGGCGGGCGCCGTGGCGACGGCAGGGCTGCTCAAGGAGCGCCAGGAACAGCACGGGCGCCGGGTCGCCACCGTGTTGTGCGGTGGCAACCTCGACGCCCATCTGCTGGTCGAGTTGTTGGCGGGCCGGACCCCTCGGTGTTAGGTCAGCCCTGACGGGTCCGGCCGCCGGCGATCACTCGCCGTCGTAGTACTCGCGGCCGAGGTGGGTGATCTGGTCCTCGCCCATCATCCAGCGCAGCGTGTTCTTCAGCTTGGCCAGCTGCACGAACAGGTCGTGCTCGGGCGACAGGCCCGGGGCAACCATCGGCGCCTTGTAGTAGAAGCTCAACCACTCCTGGATGCCACCGAGGCCGGCGCGCTGGGCGAGATCGCTGAACAGCACGAGGTCGAGCGCGAGCGGCGCGGCGAGGATGGAGTCGCGGCAGAGGAAGTCGATCTTCAGCTGCATCGGGTAGCCGAGCCAACCGAAGATGTCGATGTTGTCCCAGCCCTCCTTGTTGTCACCGCGCGGCGGGTAGTAGTTGATGCGGACCTTGTGGTACACGTTGCCGTAGAGCTCGGGGAAGCTGTTCGGGTCGAGGATGTCCTCGAGCACACCGAGCTTGGACTCCTCCTTGGTCTTGAAGTTGTCCGGGTCGTCGAGCACCTCGCCGTCGCGGTTGCCGAGGATGTTGGTCGAGTACCACCCCGACAGGCCGAGCATGCGGGCCCGCAGCATCGGGCCGATGACGGTCTTGATGAGGGTCTGGCCGGTCTTGAAGTCCTTGCCGCTGATCGGCACCTTGCGCTCGACCGCGAGGTCGCGCAGCACCGGGATGTCGACGGTGAGGTTCGGCGCACCGTTCGCGAACGGCACGCCCTCGAGGATCGCCGCATATGCGTAGAGCATCGACGGAGCGATCGTCGGGTCGTTGCGATCGATCGCCGCTTCGAACGACTCGATGTCCTGGTGCGCCGGGCCGGGCTCGATGAAGATCTCGGTGCTCGCGGCCCACAGCATGACCAGGCGGTCGCACTGCTTCTCCTCGCGGAAGCGGTTGATGTCCTCGCGGATCGCGTTGAGCATGGCGCGCTTGTCGATCGTGCCGACGGTGTTGTCGGCGTCGATGCGCTTCACGTACTGGCGGTCGAACGCGGCCTTCATCGGGCGGACGTCGCGCAGTGCGTCGGAGATCTGCTCGATGTGCTTGCCGCCCTCGAGCACGCCGGCGCGGCTCGCCGCGACGTAGGCATCGTCCGGGAACGGATCCCACGCACCGAAGACGACGTCGTTGAGATCGGCGAGCGGGACGAAGTCCTTGATGAGCGGCGTGCGGCCGTCGGTGCGCTTGCCGAGGCGGATGGTGTCCATCTGCGTCAGGCTGCCGATGGGTTGGCCGAGTCCCTTCTTCACCAGCTCGACGCCGGCGATGAGGGTGGACGAGACGGCGCCGAGGCCCACCGTGAGCACGCCGAGGCGGCCGGTGGCGGGGGCGACTGATGGTGTCATGTGTAGCTCCAGGGATCCGGCAGGCAGCCAGAATGCTGCAGGGCCACCGGAATCGGTTGTGCGATGGAACAGGCTAGGCCGTCCGGAGACGGGTCCGGAACTCACAGAATCTTCATACCTCGGGCGTACGTTGTCGTCGTCCCGGACGGTCCGGGTTCGCAGGAGGTCGGGTCATGAGCGGCGGCACGCAGATCGAGCAACGAACGGATCGACGCAACCCCAGCGACACCAGCGACACCGGGATCTGCAGGATCGGTCGTGCGATCGCCGCGATCGCCGTCGCTTTCTCGCTCATCGCCGTGGTGGCGCCGGCGGGCGTGGTGCACGCCGACGACGGCGACCTGCGTCAGCGCCTCGAGGCCGTCTGCGCGCGGATCCCCGAGGCGACGACGAGGTTGCAGGCCGCGATCGACCGGCTCGACGGTCCGGCCTCCCAGCGCGGCTCGCTCGCGTGGTTCGAGGCCGCGATCGAGCGGGCGACGGCCAACAACCGTCCTCGGATCGCTGCCGATCTCGAGCGTCGTCTCGACCGGCTCACCACCCGCCGTGCCACCCTCGACGAGCGCAGTGCCCAGCTGGCACGGCTCGCCGATCGGTGCGGCGACCTGGGCGCCCCGGCATGACGACAGACCGTCGACGGGCGCTGCTCGTCGCGCTCGTCGTCGCCACATCGATCGTCGGCGCGTGCGGATCCGGCGACGGGGCACCCGTCGGCACCGCCGACCCGGCGACCACCTCCGCCGCGACCGCCGCGACCGCCGCGACCGGATCGACCGGCTCGACGGAATCGACGGGATCGCCGTCGACGAGCGGGTCGGCCACGGCGAGCCCGACGTCGGACCCGGTGGCCGCGACGGCGACCTCGACGACACGCCCGAACCCGGCCGCGACCGTGCCGGCCGCGCCCGCGACGACCGCGACCGGCGCTGCGGTGTCCACCACGCTCGGCGACCTGCTCACCGAGGACGAGGTGGCGGAGGTGGAACGGGCCCTCGACGAGCTCGACGTACTGCTCGGCGAGATCGACGCCGACCTCGCCGGCGCCCCCGACCCCTGATCGCCGCCGACTCCGCGGATCGGGTTGCCAATCGGCGCCGTGAGGTGCTTTACTTGCACTCGTGCGTGCCCGTTTCGCCCTGACCCGTCTCGTAGCCATCGTCGTGTAGACGCTCGCGCCCATCCTCCGCGTGCGTCCAGGCCTCCCGATCGGGAGGCCGTTTGGTTTTTCGGCCCGGGTGCTCCGGGCCATGAGCCCTCATCGCCAGTCACCCCGCCAGCCACCCGCACATCCGGGAAGTTCCAGGAAGTACCAGGAGTCACTCATGAACCAACCAGGCATGAAGATCACCGGGGCCCAGGCCCTCATCAAGAGCCTCGAGATGGAAGGCGTCGAAGTGGTGTTCGGTCTGCCCGGCGGATGCATCCTGCCGGCATACGACCCGCTGCTCGACAGCACGATCCGCCACATCCTCGTGC
>JBILUM010000382.1:0-3761 GCA_044370995.1 Ilumatobacteraceae bacterium
GCTGTCGAGCTGTACGCCCCACACCGCCTCGTACACGGCGCGGAGCTCGGCCAGGGTGAACGTGGGGCCGACGAACGCGGTGGCGATGCCCGTGACCTCGAGGTCGGTGCGCACCCGGGCGATGGCGTCACCGATGATCCGCAGATGGTCGAAGGCGACCTCGATGTGGCCGGCGAGGACCTCGGCCACCGGGTGCAGCTCGGCCTCGGCCGCGTCGCTGCCCGCTTCGATTGCGCCCACATCACGCAGCACCGCGACGTAGCCCACGGTGACGACGTTCATGCGTGGATCGCGCTCGGGGTCGCCGTATGCGCCGAACTGGGCGAGCAGGCTCGCGGCGTCGATGCCGGTCTCCTCGGCGAGTTCACGGCTCGCCGCGGCGTCGAGGGTCTCGGTGGGGAGCTTGAAGCCACCCGGGATCGCCCACATGCCGGCGAACGGATCGTGGGCACGCCGCACGAGCAGCACGTGCAGTTCGCCGTCGACCATGGTGAGGATCACCACGTCGACCGTGACCGCGAACGCCGGGTACTGCGACGGGTCGTACCCCACCGGCTTCACCCCTCGCGCCGTCCTCGTTGTTCTGGTCGCCATGACTCGAACCGTACCATCGGGTCGGGTCGGATCGACACGAACCCGAGTCGGACTCGGCCGAGGCGATCGGCACCGACCGGTACGCTCCCGCGCATGCAGGTCGACCCGCGCCCCAGCCGCTCCTTCGAACCGACGGCGGCACGCACGCGCACCGCGCCGACCGGCCAGATCGCGCACGAGGCGCACCTCGCTCATTCGGCACGGCTCGACCGACGGTTCGTCGAGGTCCGACCCGGCGTGTGGTGCCTCGTGGGCAACGGCCTGGCGAACCAGACGTTCGTCGAAGCCCCCGACGGCATCATCGCCATCGACACCGGCGAGTCCGTCGAGGAGATGTCATCGGCGCTGGCCGAGCTCCGAGCGGTGACCGATCGCCCGATCGCCGCGGTGATGTACACCCATTTCCACTATGTGGCGGGCACGACGGCAGCGATGAACGAGCTGCCCGGCCATGACCTCCCGGTGTACGGACATGCGCGGATCACCGCCAACCGGGCTCGTGCGGCGACCGAGATCGCACCTGCGTACAGCCGCGGTCTGGTCGAGCAGTTCGCGATCTCGCTCCCGGCCGACGGTCCCGACGGTCTGGTGAACGTCGGCCTCGGCCGCTTCTTCCGCGACCCGGCACACGCACCGTTCACCCCCGGCTTCGTCCCGCCGTCGATCACGTTCGACTCCCCGTGCTCGCTCACGGTCGCCGGCATGGAGGTCGAGGTGACTCCTGCGCCGTCCGATGCCGACGACTCGGTGACGTTCTGGTTCCCCACGCTCGGCGTGGCGGTGAACAACCTGGTGTGGCCGACGCTGTTCAACGTCTTCGCCATTCGTGGCGAGGAGTACCGCGATCCCCGCGTGCTGCTGACCGGACTCGACCACCTGCTGTCGCTCGGAGCAGAACATCTCGTCGGCGCCCACGGACCGCCGATCGGTGGTGCCGCTGAGATCGAGCACCGAGTTCGACGAGTCCGCGATGCGATCCAGTACCTGTGGGATCAGACCGTCCGGCACACCAACCGGGGGCTCACCGGGCCGGAGCTCGCCCACGCCGTCCGGCTGCCCGACCACTGCGACGACGACCATCTGACGGGCGAGTTCTACGGGGTGACCGAGCACCACGTGCGTCAGATCCGCAGCGGCCTGTTCGGGTTCTTCGACGGCGACGAGGGCCAGCTGTTCCCCCTCCCACCTGCCGACCGCGCCGCCCGGCTCATCGCCGGATTCGGTGGCGCCGACCGCGTCCGCTCGGAGGCTCGAGCGGCGATCGACGGCGACGATCTGCGGTGGGCGTTGGAGCTCTGCTCGTGGCTGGTCCGGGTCGAGGACGCCACCTCCGACGATCGCGGGCTGATGGCGGCTGCGCTGCGCGCGGTCGCCCAGCGGACGTCGGCGGCCAACATCCGCAGCTGGTGCCTCACCCGCGCGTTGGGGCTCGAAGGGGCGATCGACACGTCGCGGCTGAGGACGCACCGCCTGCAGCGCGCCCAGGTTGCGGCCGATCCGATCGCCAGCGTGCACGTGCTCAGGGTGTTGCTCGATCCCGACGCTGCCGCGGCGGTCGACATCCGGCTCGCGTGGCAGTTCACCGGTGGCAGCCGCACCGGTCTCCACCTCCGCAACTCGATCGCCTGCCCCACCGACGGAGGTGACGTCGATGCGACGATCAACTGCGATGTGGCCACCTGGGTGTCGATCGTGTGCGGCGCGGCGCAAGTGTCGGCTGCGATCGAGTCGGGCGCGGTGCAGATCGAGGGCGATGTGAACGCCGTCCGCCGTGCGCTCGCCTGCTTCGACCTGGTCGGGCTGCGGTCGTGAGCGAGCAGCTGCCTCGCGCCACACCGCCGTTCGAGGGACGAGCCGAACGGCTGATCTCCGACAGCGCGCCGCGACGGCTCAACGCCGCCACGGCGCCGGCGGGTGCGCCGAACATCGTGGTGATCCTGCTCGACGACGTGGGGTTCGGGTCGTGCTCCGCGTTCGGTGGGGCGGTGCCGATGCCTGCGCTCGAGCGCGTCGCCGGCCGAGGGCTCCGGTACAACCAATTCCACACCACGGCGCTCTGCTCCCCCACACGGGCGTCGCTGCTCACCGGACGGAACCACCACGCGGTGCACATGGGTGGCATCACCGAGATCGCCAACTCGTTCCCCGGCTACGACAGCGCCATCCCGCCCGAGGCCGCCACGATGGCGCAGGTGTTGCGCATGTCCGGCTACAGCACGGGCTGCTTCGGCAAGTGGCACCTGACGCCGTCGTGGGAACAGAGTCCGGCTGGTCCGTTCGACCGCTGGCCCACCGGTCTCGGGTTCGACCGCTTCTACGGCGTCATCGGCGCGGAGTGTTCGCAGTACGAGCCGCCGATCTACGACCAGACCACGCCGATCGCGCCGTACGTCGGCCGGCCCGACTACCACGTCACCGAGGACCTCGCCGATCAGGCGATCGCCTGGATCCAGCGCCAGCACGCGTCGAGCCCCGATCGACCGTTCTTCTGCTACTTCTCGACCCCTGCGGTACACGCCCCACATCACGTCGCACGCGAGTGGTCCGATCGGTTCGCCGGCGCCTTCGACGACGGGTGGGACGCGCTGCGCCGATCGATCTACGAGCGGCAGTTGGCGATGGGTGTCGTGCCGGCGGCGACGGCGCTGACGGAGCGTCCCGAGCAGATCCCGGCCTGGGACGACTATCCCGAGCGCTTCCGCCCGGTGGCGACCCGGCTGATGGAGATCTTCGCCGGGTTCCTCGCACACACGGATGCCCAGATCGGCCGCGTGCTCGATGCGGTCGAGCAGCTGGGGCTGATGGACGACACGTTGGTGGTGTACCTCACCGGCGACAACGGCGCGTCCGCGGAGGGCACGGTGCACGGTGCGTGGAGCGCGCCGAGCTTCCAGAACGGTGTGCACGAGGATCCCGAATGGCTGTTGGCGCACATCGACGACTTCGGTACGCCGGCGTGCGAGAACCACTTCAACGTGGGCTGGGCCTGGGCGCTCGACGCGCCGTTCCAGTGGATGAAGCAGGTGGCGTCGCACTTCGGAGGCACGCGGAACGGCATGGCGGTGTCGTGGCCGCGGCGGATCGCCGACGCGGGCGCGATCAGGTCGCAGTTCCATCACGTCATCGACCTCGTGCCCACCATCTACGACGTCGTCGGGATCACCCCG
>JBILUM010000383.1:0-3747 GCA_044370995.1 Ilumatobacteraceae bacterium
ACCGGCTCGGTGTCTGCGGACTTGCCGGCGTACACGTTGCGGTACTCCTGGCCGGTGAGCTCGCGGATCTCGAACATCAGCTCGTCGGTGATCTGGCGCAGCACCCGGTGGTCGTCGGCCCGGTCGCGGTAGCGCTCGACCTTGATCGGCCGACCGATCTTGATCGTGCAGTCGAGGCGCACCTTGGGCAGCTTGGCGTCGGGCGGCTGGATCTCGCGCGTGCCGATGACGCCGACGGGGAAGATGGGGCATCCGACCTTGAGCGCCAGTCGGGCGGCGCCGGTGCGCCCCTTGTAGAGGTAGCCGTCGCGGCTGCGGGTGCCCTCGGGGAAGATGCCGAACAGCTCGCCGCGACGCAGCACGCGCTCGGCGGTGTCGAGCGCGGCCTGGCTCTTGTCGCCACCGCCACGGTCGATGGGGATCATGCCCATGGCCGGGAAGATGAACTTGGTCTTCCAGGAGTCCATGTACTCGGCCTTGCCGACGAAGCTGATGTTGCGGGGCACGTGCAGCATCAAGAAGGCGCTGTCGAGGAAGCTGATGTGGTTGGGGCACAAGATCGCGGGCCCGCTCTCGGGCAACCGGTCGAACCCCTCCAGTTCGAAGTGCCACAACTGGTTCGACACCGGCCGGGCAACTCGACGGAAACGGGTCTGCAGCTTGCCCGCACCTTCGGCGTTCATCGCTTCGGCCCTCCCTTCCCGTGCCCGTTGCGGCGGTGGCACCCCCCGGATGGAGAGCCGATGCACGCAATGTCGCAGGCAGACAGTAGACCACGAAGCCGACGTCCTGTAAGACAGGAAATCGATTTCATGTGAATGGAGTGTGACGCGGCGATGACAACGGCGCGCGGTGCCCCGACCGGAGGCCAGGGGCATCTCGACGGGGCCCGAGCGGGCCGCCCGTCAGAGGTCGACGCCGAGGAGGGCGGCAGCCGAGGTGACGCCCACGCCGGCGGCCGCGGCCGCATCGATCGCGGCGATCGCCCCGGGCGTGTTCAGGTCGTCGTCGAGCGCGGCCCGGACGTCGGCCAGCACCGATCCGTCGTCGGCACCGCCGGCCGACGCCGTCGCCCATGCCTCGAGCCGATCGCGGTTGCGCGGCATCAAGGTGTCGTCCCACTCCCACTCGTAGCGGTAGTGGTGCTCGATGATGCCGAGGCGGATCGACCGCGGGTCCCACTCGGTGCGCAGCTTGTCGACGAACACGAGGTTGCCGAGGCTCTTCGACATCTTGTGGCCGTCCATGTACACCATCGCCACGTGCATCCAGTGCTTGACGAACGACTCGCCCGTCGCTGCTTCGCTCTGGGCCCGCTCGCACTCGTGGTGCGGGAAGATCAGGTCGCTGCCACCGCCGTGGAGGTCGATCGTCGAGCCGAGCTCGCGAAGGGCGAGAGCGCTGCACTCGATGTGCCAACCGGGCCGGCCAGGCCCCCACAGGGTGTCCCAGCTCGGCTCGTCGTCGGCCGACGGGTGCCAGAGCACGAAGTCGAGCGGATCGCGCTTGTTGGGATCCTCGACGTTGCCGCCGCGCTGCTTGGCGAACTCGATCATCTGCTCGCGCGAGTAGTGGCTCACCGACCCGAACGACGGGAACTTCGAGACGTCGAAGTAGACGCTGCCGCCGGCGACGTAGGCGTACCCGCGGTCGAGGACCATGCCGATGAAGCCCCTGATGTCGGGGATCGCCGACGACGCGCGCGGCGTGGAGTACACGGGCAGCGCGTTGAGCGCCGTCATGTCGCGCTCGAACCGTGCCTCTTCGCCGGCGGCCAGGTCGAGGTAGTGCACCCCGAGCTCACGTGCCTTGGCGAACAGCGGGTCGTCGACGTCGGTGACGTTGCGGACGCACTTGACCGTGTGGCCGAGGTCGATGAGGCGCCGCTGCAGCACGTCGTAGGTGATGAACGTGGCTGCATGGCCGAGGTGTGTGGCGTCGTAGGGGGTGATGCCACAGGTGTACATGAGCACCTGTTCCCCCGGTTCGAACGCCACCACGGACCGCCGTGCGGTGTCGTAGAGCTGCATACGTCAGGCCTGCAACGCCCGGGGATCGCGCTTGATTCCGGTGAGCTTCGGAGCCACCCGCGTCTTGTACCGGACGTTCAGCTGCAACAGCACCGCGGTGAAGGCCTCGATGGCCGTCGCGTTCGACAGCTCACCGGCGTCGAGCGGGCGACAGCCGGGGATCTTCGCGACCATCTCGCTGATCGTGCGCACCGCGTCCTTGTCGTCGCCGCAGATCAAGACGTCGGAGTCGATCGGCTCGCCGAGGTGACCCAGCTCGGTGGCGGGCAGATGGTGGAACGCCGCCACCACGCGTGCCCTCGGCACGGCGGCCTGCACGTGGGCAGCCACGCTGCCGCGAGGCGGCACGAGCGGCTGGAACTCGTGACCGACCCGCACGAGCGCGTTGGCCATGCTGACGACCACCTTGCCCTCGAGGGCTGCTTCGTTCTCCTGTGCGGTCGTCGCCGCGGAATCCCACGGGGTGGCGATCACCACGACGTCGCAGTCGGCCGCCTGCGGGTTGTCGCCGTAGGAGAGCATCGACTCGATGTCGGGCCACTTCTGCACCATGCCGTCACGGGCCTCCATCGCTCGGTACTTCGACCGCGACCCGATCACGACCTCGTAGCCGATCGACGCGAGACGGGCTGCCAGCGCGCTGCCGGCCGGCCCCGTTCCACCCAGTATCCCGATGCGCATCGGGACAGCCTTGCACATGCGCCCGGCGGCGCAGCAAGGAAGAGCGGTGGCGCTCGCCGGAGGAACGACCAGCGCCGATGCGTGCAGGACTAGGTTGACGCGCATGGGTCTGCTCGAGGGGAAGAACATCGTCATCACCGGTGTGCTCACGGATGCGTCGCTCGCGTTCGGTGTGGCCACGCTGGCGCAGCAGGAGGGGGCGAACCTGATGCTGACCGGTGCCGGGCGGGCGCTCAGCCTCACCGAGCGCACGGCGCGCAAGCTGCCCTCGCCCGCGCCGGTGTACGAGCTCGACGTCACCAAGCCCGAGCATCTGGTGTCGGCACGAGACCACGCCGCCGAGCACTTCGGTGGCCGGGTCGACGCCGTGCTGCACTCGATCGGCTTCGCGCCCGAGGTGTGCCTGGGCGACGACTTCATGGCGGCCACATGGGACGACGTACAGATCGCGATCAACATCTCGGCCTACTCGTACAAGGCGCTGGCCGATGCGTTCCTGCCGTTGATGGGTGCCGGCGGGGCGTTCGTGGGTCTCACGTTCGACAACACCGTCGCCTGGCCCGCGTACAACTGGATGGGCGTCGCCAAGAGCGCGCTCGAGAGCGTCAACCGCTACCTGGCCAAGGAACTCGGCCCGAAGGGCATCCGCTCCAATCTGATCGCCGCCGGTCCGATCAAGACCATGGCCGCCAAGAGCATCCCCGGGTTCAAGAAGTTCGAGGACGTGTGGGACGACCGGGCGCCGCTCGGTTGGGACGTCACCGATTCCTCCGCGGTGGCCAAGGCCTGCGTGGCGATGCTGAGCGACTGGTTCCCGGCCACGACCGGCTCGATGATCCACGTCGACGGCGGCTACCACGCGGTGGGTGCCTGAGCCCACCCGACGGGCCGTCCCGACGGGCGGCCGGTGGTACTACGACCAATGTGCACTGATCCTCCCGCGCCCCTGGGGCGTGTCACCGGTGTTCGTCCCGCTCCCCGGATCTGCCGGGGCCACCCGTACTGGAGATCATCATGAAGAAGTCGCTCATCTGGG
>JBILUM010000508.1:0-2998 GCA_044370995.1 Ilumatobacteraceae bacterium
ACGTACGTTTCCCCAGCTGAGCTCCGACGTCGAGGCGCTGATCGCTTCCGTCCAAGCACACACACGTCGGCTCGCCGCCGCCTCGGCACTCCCGTCGAACGTCAGTTCGACACCGGCGCCGACCTCGCCGGCTCCGCCGGGCCCACCCGCCTGATGCGTGCGGTGATCTGGTACCAACGCGCCGTCGACGGACGGCCGTCGCCGTGCCGGTTCACCCCCACCTGCTCCTCCTACGCCCTCGAAGCACTCCACACCCACGGCACCGGTCGCGGCCTCTGGCTCACCATCCGCCGGCTGGTTCGTTGCCGCCCGTTCGGCCCCTCTGGCTGGGACCCCGTGCCCGAGCCGTCGGTGCCGGCCGAGGCGATGGTTCCTCTCCGTTCCACCCGATCCGAGTTCGGATCCATGAGAAAGCGACGCCGCGCATGATCGCACTCGGCCTGTTCGAAGGTCCCGCCTGGCTGCTGGCGAAGTTCTACGACTTCACCCACAACTACATCCTCGCGATCTCGCTGATCGCCCTCGTGGTGATGCTGATCACCGCGCCGCTCCAGCTCAAGGCCACCAAGGGCATGCTCGAGATGCAGCGGCTGCAGCCCGAGCTGCGCAAGCTCCAGCAGGAGCACCGCGGCGACCGGCAGAAGCTCAACGAAGAGATGATGAAGCTGTACCAGCAGCACAAGGTCAACCCCTTGGCGTCGTGCTTCCCGCTGCTGTTGCAGTTCCCGGTGTTCATCATCATGTTCCAGGTGCTCCACGGACTGACGGAGAAGATCCCCGGCCGTGACGGATTCCCCGGATTCACACCCGAGTTCGTCGGATCTGGAACTGCCCTCTACCAGTCGCTGGTCGGCCAAACGACGATGAAGAGTTGGGGCCTCGATCTCGCCCAGACGCCAGTCGAAGCGATCCGCGACTCGTTCGGGACCGGCATGCTCTACGCCTTGCTGGTCGTTGCGCTCGGAGCGTTGTACTTCGTGCAGCAGCGCATGGTGGCGGCTCGCGCGAGCGTCAGCCCGACGATGTCGGAGATGCAGCAGAAGATCATGCAGTACCTGCCGGTGGTCTTCGCCGTCTTCCTGGTCTTCTACCTCACCGGTCTCGTCATCTACTACATGGCCCAGGCGATCTTCCGCATCGGCCTGCAGTACTACATCACCAAGCGCTTCTACGCCGGCGAGCAGTCGCTCGGTCGTCAGGCCCAGGCCGCCGGCGAGCGGGCGCGTGAGATGTCGAAGGCCGACGGCGGCGGTTCCGGGCTGTTCGCCCAGGCCAAGCGCGATCTCGCCGCAGCCAAGGACACCCCGGGCAAGACCGCCGCGAAGGGTGCGGCGGCGCCCGCCACCTCCAAGCGGGTCACCCCACCGAAGAACAAGCCGACCGCCTCCGGGCGGGTCACGCGACCGCCGTCGACCGGGAAGGCCCCCAAGCCCACCCCACCGACGCCCCCGGCGCCCAAGAAGAAGTCGTAGGTCAACTGATGGAATGGGTGGAAACCACCGCGAAGTCCGTGGAAGAGGCCAAGAACCAGGCGCTCGACCAGCTCGGCGTGGCCGAGGACGATGCCGAGATCGTCGTGCTCGACGAGCCCCGCGCCGGCCTGTTCGGTCGGGTGCGCGGCGAGGCACGTGTCCGTGCCCGCGTGCGCCCCACCACACCTCGTCCGAAGCTCGAGCGGCGTGATCGCAAGAAGGGCAAGGGCGACAAGGTCGAGGCCGCATCGTCGGAGTCGACCGCCGCCGGCGAACCGGCCCCGGCCGCGTCGCGAGGTCGCGCCGCAAGCGAGGCAGCAGCAGGCGATGCCGCACCGAAGGCGCCGCGCACTCGCAAGCCCAAGGCTGCACCGGCGACCCCGGCGCCGGCAGCCGACGCCCAGCGCGACGCCTTCGACGTGTTCGAGGACTCGGCAGGCACCGCGAGCGGTGCAGCCGACGGTACGGACGAGTCGAGCGGCGACGATCGGCCGGCACGCGCCCCGCGCAGCGGCCGTCAACGCAAGGACGGAGCGCGCGCAGCGAACGCTGCGAGCGCGAACCAGGATCAGTCGAGCAGGGATCAGTCGAGCAAGGAGATCATCGTGGATGCAGAGCAGGTTGGCGAAGAGGCACGGGTGTTCGTCCAGGGCGTCGTCGACGCATTCGGGCTCGCCGGCACGGCTGCGGTGCGCCGCGACGGCGATGATCTCGAGGTGACCGTGGACGGCAGCGACCTCGGCCTGCTGGTCGGTCCTCGCGGATCCACCCTCCAGGCTCTGCAGGAACTGGCCCGCGTGGCCGCTCAGCGTCGCCTCGGCGACCACGACACCCGGCTACGGGTCGACGTCGGTGGCTACCGCGAGCGTCGCAAGGAAGCCCTCACCCGCTTCGCCCACCAGGTGGCCGATCAGGTGATCGCCGACGGCACAGCGAAGCGCCTCGAGCCGATGTCGTCGTCGGACCGCAAGGTGATCCACGACGTGCTGTCCGAGGTCGACGGTGTGGTCACCCGGTCCGAGGGCGACGATCCACGCCGCTGCGTGGTCATCGCACCTGCGAACGACTGATTCACGGGATGGCCGGTCAGGGGACGTCGATCCCCCTGCGCGCCGGCACGCCCCTGCTGCCGGCTGTGTCGAGCCATGCTGGCGCCTGATCCGGCGGACGAGGTTCTCCCTGTCCTTCATCACGTCCTGACGGAGATCCAACGACGGGGCGCGATCGGGAGGGTGTCGATCGACGAGGCGATCGCTCATGCCGAGCAGTACGTCACCGCATTGCCGGACGACCTCCATGGCGGCGACCTCGTCGACCTGGGTTCGGGCGGAGGACTCCCCGGGCTGGTGATCATCGCCCGCCGTCCCGATTTCCGTGTGACCCTGGTGGAGCGGCGCGACAAGCGGGCTGACCTGCTGCGATTCGGTGTCCGGGGCCTCGGTGCCACCGATCGGGCGGAGGTCGTCGCCGCCGACGCCGAGCAGGTCGTGCGGCGCTCGCCTGCTGCATTCGACGTCGTCTCGGCT
>JBILUM010000384.1:0-3743 GCA_044370995.1 Ilumatobacteraceae bacterium
GACATGCCGAGGGCGCCGAGCGCCCGGTGCCGCCACGCCGGCACGAGCGCTGCCGCCACGCCGAGCACGGCGGCGAAGCACGACCCGATGACGACGACGACCGACGCGACGAAGTACGGCGTCTCCTCGGGTCGGTTGAGGTCGAAGGCGATGACGGGAGCGGCAACGGTCAGCACCGCTCCGATCGGCGCCAAACCGGCGAGGTAGGCCCACCGCAGGCGGAGACCGACGACGCCGGCGGCGGCCACGAGCAGCCCGGGTCCGGCCACGGTCCAATCGGGCTGGGCGAACGCCGTGAGCGCGTAGACGGCGAGGGTGAGGCCGACGGTGAGCAAGACGGAGGTCGCGGCGGTCTCGAGGAACCTGCCCGGCGGCGACGTGTCGCTGCGCTCAGCGGGGCGCGAGGGCGTGATCGTTCGCATCGCCGCTCACCCTTCGCTTGCCGGCACGGTCGTGTCGGACGCCGTCGGCGGTGGCTCCACCGAGAGGTGCGCTGCGAGCGACGCTGGCCTCAGGACGAGGTGGCGAGACATGGGGATGATCCTTTCGACGTCGACGCAGGCGGCACCGCCCACGAGCGAACAGCACCTCCGGTTCGGTGGCTGTTCGCATCCGGTGTCGACATCGTGCTCGTGGAGCACACGCCACGGCACGGTGCGGTGGTCGGTTCGCGAACGGGCCTGCGGGCGCATGCGCGACCCGTCCCGCAGGCCGGCGACACGGTTCGCGGTCCGAGCGTGGGGCTGCTCGGCGATGCCTTCCCGTCGGATGAACGCGGCCGTGCCGGGGATGGTGAAGGCGATCTGCCCGTGCACGGGCGGGTACACCAGGCCCCTGGCGATCGAGTTCGCGCGGATCGGCCCGAGCGACGTCGGCTTCTTGCCGAGCCGCGCGGCGACCTCACCCGTTGAACTGGGGCCATCACCATCGACTGCCATGGCGGCCACGTCGTCGCGCTCGGCCGGCGTCGCCCGTGCCCAACGTGCGCGGAAGAAGCCATCGTCGAGACGCTCGCGCCCGACCCGGATTCCCTCCGCCACATCGGAGGCGTTGATCGGCGAACTGATGGCTGCATCCCACGTCGTCTGTCCGTACGTATGCCCGGGAGACGTCACCTCCCCGAACGCGAAAGGGCCCCAGCTGAGCTGGGGTCCCTTGGTGGGCGAGGGGGGACTTGAACTCTGATGGACCATGTCCGCTGACGTTCGCCGACGTCCGTCCTGTGCCGCCTGAACTTGTCTTACGCGAAACGTCGTGTTGAACCGTGCTGATCGAGACCGCCTGATTTCTACCCGTCCGGTAGAAGATCCGGTAGAAGCCGTCGCGGCAAATCATTGCTGAGCGCGACCCCGTGACCAACGGAAGCGAAGCCGAGATATGAATCTCGCCTGTGACTGCGCCGGCGCGACGGAGGTCTCTGCCGGAGCGTTGGCAACTTCATCTGACTCGATTGCCATCGCCACCACGGGTGTCGCCTCAACCGGCACGTCTGGCGGCTGGTAGTCCTCAAGTGCGAGCGACACCGCGGCTGAGAGAATCACGGCGTCGAACGACCAATCGGGAACATCGAGAACGAAGGCCAAGTCGCTCGAAATCTGAGCTTCGACGGGGAGTGCCCCGAAGCCGACGTACTCATCGAGCAAGCTGGCCATGATCGTGTTCAGCTCATGCGTCGGAACCTCCCAGACCTCCCTTTCGCCGCGCTGACGCATGGCCATCCGTCCAGTCCCGCCAACCGCAAAGCACGCGCCGGGGTGATCAGCACGCTCGCCTTCGACGAGGTAGAGCTCCCCGCTCGCAACAAGTTGCGTGATCGCAAGATCGCAGATCTTCGTTACCTCGGCCACGATTTGATCCGCCGCTGACGCCACTTGCCGGAGCAGTCTGGAACGGGTCGTTGGGCCCTCGGTTCCGACAATCGCCAGAATGGTCTCCTTGGCCACGTCTGCCGACAACTGGTCGATAAACGGGCGCTTCGCGTCTGAGGGTTGGGTGATGGTCGGGTAGGGATCCCGGGCGCGGCGCAGGGGCTCTGCGATTCTCAGCGATGTCTGAAGTCGTCGAGTCTCGAGGAGCCCCTGCTTGGAAACGGATGCTACGCGCATGTGCGCGTTGTTGGTCGGCCTGCCCGATGTCACCGTCATCGGTGTCGGCGAGTGGCCGTTGTGGCTCCGAGTCGTCGTCACGATCGACGCCGAGCGGCCGGTGTGTTCGTGTGGTGGTGCGGTGCATCGTCATGGTGTTCGTGAGGTGGTGTTGGTTGATCTGCCGGTGTTCGGTCGCCCGACACGGCTGGCGTGGCGCAAGCAACGCTGGCGCTGCACGGGCTGCGGGGTGTGCTGGTGCGACGAGAACCCGGCGATCGGCACGTCCCGCTGTCTGCTCACGACGAGAGCAGCCCGTTGGGTGACCGTGCAGGTCGGCCGGCACGGCCGCGCTGTCACTGATGTGGCTGCCGATCTCGGCTGCAGTTGGCATGCGGTGATGGACGCCGTCGTCGCCGTTGGTGAGCAGCTGATCGATCACCCGGACCGGATCGGTGTCGTGACCGCGCTCGGGCTGGATGAGACGTTGTTCGCGAAGGTGGGCAGGTTCCGGACCCAGTTGTGGTCGACCCAGATCGTCGATGTCCGCCGCGGTCAACTGCTCGATGTGGTGCCGGGTCGTGACAGCGTCAACCCGTGCCGGTGGCTCGCTGCACGCGATCAGGCGTGGCGTGACCGGATCGAGTGGGCCACGCTCGATCTGTCCGCGTCGTATCGCACGGTGTTCGACACGATGCTCCCGGCAGCGGTGCAAGTCGCCGACCCGTTCCACGTCGTGCGCCTCGGCAACCAGGCGTTGGACGAGTGCCGACGGCGTGTGCAGAACGACACCCTCGGCCACCGCGGCCGACGCGACGACCCGTTGTGGCGGGCACGGCGCCGATTGTCGATCGCACGTGAACGGCTCTCCGACGCGCAGCGCGAACGGATGACCGGTCTGCTGCGTGCCGGTGATCCACGCCAGGAGGTCTGGTTCGTGTGGAACGCGAAAGAGGTGGTCCGGCAGATCTACGACCACACCGACCCCGACCTCGCCGCCGAGTGGGTCGCCGAGATCGGCCGTGATTTCACCGATCGCGAGATGCCGATCGAGGTTCGCCGGCTCGGCCGCACCATCACCCGCTGGGCAGCCCCGATCGTCGCGTGGCACCGCTCACACGTCACGAACGGCCCGACCGAAGCCGTGAACAACCTCGCGAAACGGATCAAGCGCGTCGCGTTCGGACTGGTGAACTTCCGCCACCACCGCATCCGCTGCCTGCTCTACGCCGGCCGACCCGACTGGACCCTCCTCCCCACGATCCAACCCTGAAACGCGGAGAGCCCCTTTTGTGAGGCGGCCAAGCAAGCCGGCGTGGCCGACACCGACATCGCTGCCTCGATGGGCTTTCGGTCGCGGGCGATGCTCGAGTACTACGACAACTGACTGGACGGCGACTGAAGACGTCGGGCCACGTCGGGGACGAGCAGTTCGAAGGCTTTGAGGTGGTCGTGTCGTAGCGGGGCCGTGCGCGCGGGAGGAGTCAGGGTCAGTGCTGCGGCTGGCTGAGGGCCTTAGGCCACTTCTAACGGTTCTTCTAACGGACGGGCCGTCACGAGAGGATTTCGGGCAGCACTGGCTGGACTGACTGAAATGCATCCCCGCTGCTCACCGACACATTTCGGCACCAGCCGTCAGAAGCCGACCCTGTCGGTCTG
>JBILUM010000385.1:0-3737 GCA_044370995.1 Ilumatobacteraceae bacterium
ACCCCAGGGCGAGCGATCCCCCGACCACGGCGAGCTTGAGGTCGACGACGGCCCCGACCGACGCGAGCGCCCGACCGACCAGCGTGCCGGTGCGTTCCATGATCGCCCGCGGCGCCCGCTGGGCCGCACGCCCGGTCTCCTCCTCGATCGCGGAGCGGCTGCAGTAGGCGTCGAGACACCCCTGCCCGCCGCACACACAGTCGCGCCCGTCGGGCTCGACGACCATGTGGCCGATCCCACCCGCGGTGCCGGAACGGCCCTGCAACAGGCGGCCGCCGCTGATGATCCCGCCGCTCACACCCGTCGCGACGACCACGCCGATGAAATCGTTCACACCCTGGGCCGCGCCGTGCCACGCCTCGCCCGACGCGAGCGCCTTGGCGTCGGTGTCGACCACGGTGGGCAGACCGGTGAGCTGCTCGATCTGGTCGCGGATCGGGAACCCTCGCCACGACGGCACGTACAGCGGCGACACGATCCCGTCGGACTTCACCGGGCCGCCGCATCCGACGCCGCACGCCGCCGGCGGGTTCGGCGACGCGGCGACCACTCGGCGGACCAGCCGGGCGAGCGCCTGCCACACGTCGCGCGGTGGCGTCGGCACCCGGTCACGGATCAGCACCGCACCCTGAGCATCCACGATGCCGGCGGTCAGCTTGGTTCCGCCGATGTCGATGGCGAGGTAGAGCTCGGACACTGAGCCGACAGTACATGCGCGCCGGGTGCGCAACCCGGCTTGCCGCGCGGCACCCCGTCCGTCGCAACGGCCCCGGCACGAGAGCAGCTCCCAACGAAGGGGGGGAGGTGTCGACCGCGACCGAGGGGACATCGGCCGATTCCCCGTCTACGCTGCGCAGCCATGACGGCGCTGTTCGACCAGCCCCCGGGGGCACAACCACCTCCCCCGCCGGGCGCCACCCGCAAGACCTTCGCGTCGTTGTTCGAGGCGATCACGGGCAACGTGGCCTCCGTCGTTCACGGCAAGCGCGAGGCCATCGACCTCGCAGTCATGTGCCTGCTCGCCGAAGGTCACCTCCTCATCGAGGACGTCCCCGGCGTCGGCAAGACCAGCCTCGCCAAGGCGCTCGCCGGCTCGATCGACTGCTCGTGGAAGCGCGTGCAGTTCACGCCCGACCTGCTGCCGACCGACCTCGTCGGCGTCAGCGTGCTGCAGCGGGCCACCGAGACCTTCGTGTTCCAGCCCGGCCCGCTGTTCGCCAACATCGTGCTCGCCGACGAGATCAACCGGGCCTCCCCGAAGACCCAGTCGGCCCTGCTCGAGGCGATGGAGGAACGGCAGGTGTCGGCCGAGGGCCGCACCTATGCGCTGCCCGCGCCGTTCATGGTGGCGGCCACGCAGAACCCCATCGAGCAGGAGGGCACCTACCGCCTGCCCGAGAGCCAGCTCGACCGCTTCCTCATGCGCCTGTCGCTCGGCTATCCCGGTCGTGCGGCCGAGCTCAGCATCCTCGACACCCAGGGTGCGGCCACGGCGCTCGGCCAGCTCCAACCGGTCGTCAGCTCGGCCGAGGTGCTCGAGATGGCCGCCGCCGTCCGAGCCGTGCACCTGGCCGATCCGCTGAAGTCGTATCTCGTCGACATCGCCGAGACGAGTCGCGCCCACCAGGGCCTCACGCTCGGCCTGTCGCCCCGCGCCACGCTCCAGCTCGCGCGGGCCACCCGGTCGCGGGCAGCGGCCAGCGGCCGCGACTTCGCGACACCCGACGACGTGAAGGCGGTCGGTATGGCGGTCCTCGCCCACCGAATCGTCGTACGACCCGACGCGGCGTCACGCGGACTCACGGCCGAATACGCCATCCGCGAGATCCTCGACACCGTGCCGGTGCCGACCGGGCGCTGACGGCTCGCCCGTGCTCACACGCAGCGGCTGGGGGGCCATCGCGCTGGCGGCGGTCTCGTTCGTCATCGGACGTGTCTTCGGCATCATCGAGCTGTTCGTGCTGGGCGTCGGCGTCGTCGCGGCGTTGATCGTCGCCGGGTGCACCATGCTGCAGCGGCCACCTCGCCTCGCGGTCCGACGACTCGTCGAGCCCTCGACCGTGCAGGCCGGCGACCACGCCCGCGTCGATCTCCAGATCGGCAACGCCGGATCGCGGCGCAGTCCGGTGCTGCAGCTCTGGGAACCGGTCGGCTCGTCCGGCGGCGCCACCATGAACCTCGCGCCGCTCCGACCCAAGGAACGCTCGACCGCCGCGTACCGACTGCCGACGTCCACCCGTGGGGTCGTGCGCATCGGCCCGATGCGCGCCAGACGGCGCGACGTCCTCGGTCTCGCATCGCGCACGTTCCTGCTGCCCGGCGGCAGCGAACTGCTCGTCATGCCGCGTCACACACCGGTGCGGTTCAACCTCGGCGGGGCCTCCGGTCGGCTCGGCGATCATCTGCGGATGCGCGCCTACGGGCAGTCGGGCAGCGAGTTCCACTCGCTGCGCGAGTACGTCGTCGGCGACGACCTGCGGCGCATCAGCTGGAAGGCGTCGGCGCGCTCGACCGAGATGATCGTGAAGGAGACCGCGCTCGAGGGTGTGAAGCGCTGCACCGTCGTGCTCGACACCGTCGCCGCCGACAGCGACGACGAAGCGTTCGAGCGTGCCGTCTCGGCGGCAGCGAGCCTGATCACCGGCGCCGTCAACGCCGGCCTCAACACCCGGTTCGTGGCGATCGACACCGACCTGCGAGGTCACGACGTCGCGCCGGCTGCGCTGCGATGGCTCGCCACGGTGCAGCGCGGCGACGGCGCCGCCGGCCAACTCCCGTCGCTGAAGGCCGGCGAGGGCATGGGCATCGTCCTCGTCGTCACCGGCAGCCCAGCCGACGAGTGTGCGGGCGAGGTCCGCGCCGCGCTCGGCCCCGATGACGTCCTCGTCGTCGTCGCTTCGCGTACCGCTGCGGGCCGCCGCGACCGGTTCGTGGTCGACGCCACCTCCGACGACGCGTTCGCCGCGTCGTGGAGCCAGCTCACCGGCTCGCTCGGCAGCGGGCCGAAGCTGCCCGCCGCCTACCGGGAGCCCGCATGACCGCTCCGGTCGCGGCCCCTGCCACGGCAGCCGCCCGCACGCGCCGCGTGCGACGTGCCCGGCCGAGCGACATCGACCACATGGTGGCGAGCGTCGCCGTGACGGTGTTGAGCGCCGTGACGGCGATCTCGATGTGCCGGGTGTTCGCCGACTGGCAGTTCCTCGACACCCTGCTCGTGATGGTGATCGGCGTGCACGCGGCGAGCATCGTGCTCCGCATCGCCCGCGTGCCCGGCTGGCTGGCGATGCCGGTCGTGCTGTTGGTCCTGTTCGAACTGCTCGCGCTCCTCTTCTACCGCGACACGCTCACCGCACTGTTCCCCACCGGCGAGACGTTCCAGCTGATGAGGGTCGATCTGCGCCTCGTGTGGAGCCAGTTCCCCACCGCCGTCGCCCCGGTGCCGAGCGAGGGGTCGTTCCTGCTCGCCGCAGCCCTCGGCCTCGGCCTCGTCAGCATGCTCGGCGATGCGTTCGCCTTCCGCGCCTACGGGCGGGCGGAGGCGGTCGTCCCCGGTGGCGTGCTGTTCATCTTCACCGCCGCGCTCGGCACCGACCGCCTCCGCGTCGGCGTCGCAGCGGCCTGGTTCGCGTCGGCGTTGGTGGTCGTCGCCGTCCTGCGGGCGCTCCACGGCGGCGGCTCCGAATCGTGGCTCGGTCGCCGCCGACGAGCGGTCGGCGCGGCGCTCCCCGCGACGGCGA
>JBILUM010000386.1:0-3732 GCA_044370995.1 Ilumatobacteraceae bacterium
CCCGAATCCGCGAGCGGTGTAGGCCACCACCACGAATCCCGCTGCGGCCAGGTCGTTCGCCTGCTCGGCGACCGCCTCCTTGCTGCCACCGAACCCGTGGGCGAGGACCACCGCAGGAGCGGGCGTGACGTCGGGGACGTACAGGTCGGCGGAGAGCTCGACCGGCGCGGGGTCGCTCGACGAGGTCGGGCCGCCCTCGATCGTGACGGGGGTGGGGCCCGACGCCGCCACGGCGGCCGTTGCCGGAGGGAGCGCTGCGGCGAGGCCTGCGATGCAGGCGCTCACCCCGGCCGCGACGACACCGAGCCGCACGGCGATCAACGCTCCCTGCGCAGTGGCTGCGCTGCCGGCACTGCGCTGCGGCGGGTCGGCGACGGCCGAGTCGACATGGGTGGTCCTTTCGATGAGCAGCGGTGCTCCCGCGTGCGATGGGGACATGGTGCTCGTGGGGGCGGGTGCCCGTCACGGGGCGATGGCCGGTTCGCGAACCGGCCCACGGGTGCAGGAGCGACCCGTACCGCGGGCCGGTGACGGGCGCCCCCGCCATGTGATCACCGGGACGCGAGCTCCGAGAGCAGACGGGCGAGGCGCTCGGGGTGCTCGGCCGCCAGGAGGTGCGTCGCCTCCGGCACCTCCACGTAGCCGGCCTCCGGGATCAGTGCCGCCAGGTCGCGGCCCTGGGCCGTGGTCGTGAGCAGGTCGTCCGCGGCGGAGATGACCATCGTGGGGACCTCGACACCGGCGAGCTCGGTGGTGAGGTCGTGTGCACGGCAGAACTCGATCTGGCGGAGGAAGCCGACCGGATCGGGGGGCTTCGACACGTAGCGGTGCTCCAACCACGTGAGCAGGTCGGGACGTCGCCGCGTCAGGGCCGGGCCGGTGAGGAACAGCACCGACACCATGAACTGGTCGGCCAACCCGAGACGACGGATCAGTTCGATGCGGGCGTCGAACACCCGCCGGGACCACTCGTCGCACGACGCGTACGTCGTGATCAGGGCCAGGGAACGCACTCGGGACGGGCATCGCACGACGTACTGCTGCGCGATCATGCCGCCCATCGAGATGCCCGCCAGGTGGACGCTGTCGAGCCCGAGGTCGTCGAGGACTGCCGCCACGTCGGCCGCCATGAGCTGCCCGGTGTAGGCGGTGTCGGGCTTGTCGCTGCGGCCTGCGCCTCGGGGCTCCATCACGATCACGTCGAAGCTCGACTCCAGGAGGGAGCTCACCGGCGCCCAGCTCTCGGCACCCATCCCGAGGCCCGGCACGAGGAGGAGTGGCTCGCCTGCGCCGGATCGCTCGACGTGGATGCGCGTCCCGTCCACGCTGACGACGGTCACGGCGCGGACGGCCTCCGCCGCACTGCCACGGCTTGGATCTCGACGAGGAGTGCCGGATGCACCAGCGCGCATCCGAGTGTCGCACGGGCGGGTCGGTGTTCGCCGAACGCTGCGGCGTAGGCGGCGTCGAAGGCCCGGTAGTGGTCGAACGAGGGCAGGTAGACCGTCGTGCTGACGACATCCCCCAGGCCGAGGCCCACCTCGGCGAGCACCGCCGCGATGTTCGCGATGGTCTGCGTCGTCTGGGCGGTGATGTCGTCGACGCCGACGAGCTGGCCATCCGGCCCGGTCGCCGTCTCACCGGCGACGAACACCCACTCCTCGGTCGCGACGCCGTGCGAGTAATGGGCACGGGGTGTCATCAGCCCGGCGGGCGCCAGCATCTGCGGGGCTTCGAGTCGGTCGGACGACGGTGCTTCGCCGGTCATGACCGGATGGTACGACGAAGATATCTTTCTGACAAGCTACTTCCGCGATTGATACATGCCGGGAGGTGTGAGTACGCTGATCGCACCCGTGATCGGCGATCACGCCGAGGAGGAGGACGTTTCCATGTGGGACAGAGGCGCAGCCACGGTCGTGCAGCCGGGCGAGAGGTCGATGATCGTCACCGAGGCCCCGGTGAACGGCACCGTGCGGCTCCTGGTCGGCCCCTCGTCCCCGGGGTCACGCCTGTTCACGTCGGTGCTGCACCAGGTGGAGCAGGGATCGACGACGCAACTGGTGGGCGGCGGGCACGCCGAGCAGATCGCGTACGTCTTCCGCGGGAGCGGGAGGTGCGGCTCCGGCGACGGTTGGCACGACCTGCCGACCGGCTCGACGGTTCATGCCGTGCCCGGTTGCGACGTGGCGATCGAGGCCGTCACGGACCTGGAGTTGTTGGTCGTGGTCTTCTCCGTACCGATCGCGCTCGGAGGCGAGACGGGCGCGCCGACGACCGGCGGGCCCCGGCCGGCGAAGGTGCTGCTCCCCGACGACGGCGACTCGTACTGGCAGCCGGAGCCTGCCGGGCAGTACGCCACCGTCAAGCTCAGCCCGCTCAGCTCGGCCTCGAACCACTTCTCGATGGGCACCCAGCACGTCCGCCCGGGCGGCACGCTCACCGCTCATGCCCATGAGCGCAACGAGGAGCTCAAGTTCATCGCACAGGGAAACGGGTACGCGATGGTCGATGGCATTCGGCATCCGGTCGAACCGGGCACGATCCTCTACACCGGCCGATGGGTGACACACGAGTTCCACAACGAGTCCGACGACGACCTCGTCATCGTCTGGACCTTCCTCCCACCCGGGCTCGAGTTCCTGCTCGCCGGCATGGGTCGGGCGCGAACGCCCGGCGAGGAGCGTCCCGACGGGGTCGACTATCCGCCCGACATGCGCGAGCTGATGCGGTCCACGTTCCTCGCCTCCCCCGGGCGGGTCGCCAAGCACGCATCGGAGAACTGAGCGGGCTGGCGACGCGCTCAGCTCGTCTGGATCCCCCGTTCGGCACGCCAGGTCTCGAACACGAGCGACAGCTCGCGCAGCAGATCGGCCAGTGCGGCTCGCTCGGCGAGCGGCATGGGGGCGAGCAACTCGTGCTCGTTCGCGATGTGCGCGGTGAGGGCCTTGTCGATCAGGCGCCGCCCCTTCGCCGTCAGCTGCACCAGTGACCCTCGACGGTCCGAGGCGTCGGGACGCCGCTTGAGCAGACCCTCACGCTCGAGCCGGTCGAGCACCTTCGTGATGCCGCCCGACGAGCGGATCAGCGTGCGCCGCAGCTCGGTCGGCGTGAGCTGGTGCGGTTCGCCCACGCGGCGGAGCTCGGCGAGGAGCCAGAACTCCGACGGCGAGAGCCCGAACGGCTCGAAGCTCTGCTGGTAGAACGACTCGAGCATCCGCGCCACCCGCGCCACGCGACCCATCACCGCGATGGGCGAGCAGTCGAGGTCGGGGCGTTCCTCGGTCCACTGGGCCAGGATCGTGTCGAGGATGTCGGTGCGAGGCATACGTGCCGATGGTACCGCTACCCCGACGGGCGCCATGAACCGCTTGTCTTCGTGAGAAGAACCTTGCTGGCAATCTATTTTCTGAGGTACGTTCACCCTCGGCGGAGGCCGTCGTCCTCCACCTCCGGAGGGAGCCACGTGATCGGCGACATCTTCGTCATCAACCCCACTGTCCACGCCTACAACCTGCGCGACGACAACCTCCGCGACAACGAGGTCTCGCGAGGCTTTCGCTAGACCCTGTGGGGGCTGCACTCCATGTGGAACCCGCCGGAGTATCAGGTGTCTCAGGAGATGTACTACTCCGACTGGTCGGCCGAGCTCCTGGCGCGCACCCTGTTCCTCGAGTCCCAGGTGGATCTGGCCGGCAACCAGAACCTTCGGCTCGACTCGTGGTTCCACGA
>JBILUM010000387.1:0-3720 GCA_044370995.1 Ilumatobacteraceae bacterium
TCGAGCCGGTGTAGTGGTTGGGGCCGTCGGCCACGATCGTCACCGGCGTCTTCGGCACCTCGCGTTCGGGGAGCGACATGCGGGCCTGCACGGAGGCGACCGGCTGGATGCTGCCGCCCGCCGGCGTGAGCACCAGGTGCATCTCGTTGGCACCCACGCGTCCGGGGGTCACGGTGACGTCGGCGATGAGACCGGCCTCGGTGAGGGTGGTGTTGAAGACCTTCGCCTCGAGGGTCGCCACCGGGGGCAGCGTGACGAGGCTCGCGGTGAACGCGAGCACGAGCGTGCCGAACACGGCCTCGGCGACCACCGTTCGCCGGATCGAGCCGGCGCTCACGTTCTGCAGCAACCACCGCGACACGGCGCCGATGGCCACGACGACGCTGACGATCGACAGCTTCACGAGCAGGGTCCGACCCCACGACGTGTCGGTGAGGGTGTCGATGCCGCCGGCGAGCTCGTAGGCCTGGATCACTCCGGTGACGACGATGATCGGCACCAGCACGGTGGCCGATCGCGAGAAGGTACGAACCGTCCGAGCGACGGGCTCGGTGTCGAGCCAGGCACGGCTGCCCAGCGAGAACAGGGCGAGACCGCCCATCCAGACAACGATGGCCAACAGGTGCACCGCGTCGAGGAGCACGTACAGCGCTCGCGGCGAGGCCGCCGACGGGTGTCCGGCCGCTGGCAGCGTGACGAGCACACCGATCGCGGCGGCGACGGCCACCTGCCGCCACCACATGGTGTCGCTGGCCCGCCGTGTGCGCAGCAACACGCCCAGCACGACGAGCAGCGCCACGCGGGCGAGCGCCATCCGTCCGGTCTGGGTGTCGACGACGCGACCCCACACCTCGGGCGAGAAGGCATCGCCCATCCCCCCGGCAACGGCGATCGCGCCGTACAGGCCGAAGCCGGCGAGGGTGCCCACGAGCGAGAGCACCCACCCGATGAGCGGCAACCGGCGGCGGACGCCGGTGAGCAGCTCCGTCGGGATGAGCAGCGACCAGATGCCGGACCCGATCAGCAGGACGAGGCCGAGGAAGAGCACGAAGCGCGACACATCGGCAGCACGCCGAACCGTCTCGTCGGCGGCCGCCCCGTCGCGGACCTGATCGACGAGGCTGTCGGCCCCGCCGCCACCCGGGTCACCGGTGCCGACGATGAAGCCGAACGCGCCGTCGACGATGTGGCCGTCGGCCGAGGCGACCCGCCAGACCACCGCGTAGACCCCGTCGGCGAGGTCGGGCAGTTCGGCCTTCACGATCGACTCGTCGCCGGTCACGCCCGCGGGCCCACCGATCTCGACGAGGCGCTGGTCGGCGTCGAAGAGCTCGATCGACGACAGGCCGGCCTCGATCGGCTCGTCGAAGTCGAGCACCACCGCCGGCGGGGCCTCCTCCAGCACCGAGCTGGGCGCGGGGACGCTGGTCTCGAGCGACGCGTGGGCCGACACCGGCGACGCCGGGAGCACCACCACGCCGGCGAGTGCGGTCGCGACGACGGCGAGCGCGGTGCGGCGACGCGTGAGTCGGCGGGTGTGGCGACGCCGACCTGGCGACCCGTTCCGGTCGGGGCCGTGGTCGGGGCCGTGATCGTGGTCGTGGTCGGGGCCGTGGTCGTGGTCGTGGTCGTGATCGGGCGAGGTGCGCATCAGAAGATGCCCGCCGGTGCGAGCCCGTCGATCTCGCCGCGACCGACGAGCCACGCGAGCCGCTGCGCGGGTGGCGCGGCCAGCGCCTCCGGCGGCAGCAGGGTGAGCCCCATCGGCCGACGGGCGGCCCACTGCCGCTCCATGCGGACGAGCTCGAGGCGGACATAGAGCGCCGCCCAGTGGTCGGGGGTGTGACCGAGCCCCAGGTCGGTGTGGTGGAGCTCGGTCTCGCGCCAGCGCCGGAACGGCAGGTCGGCGAGCACGACCGTGCCGGCGACGCTGTTGCCCGACCCGGCCCACGCCTCCATCGGCATCGTGGCCCACCGCCGTTCGAGCGCCTCGGTCGCCGTGCAGAGGTCGGCGAGCAGAGTCTCGGCCGCGAGCGCGGCGTCGCGCTCGATCTCCGCTGCCCGACCGGCTGCACCGCCCTCGTACTGCTCGGCCACCTCGCCCCTGGTGCCCGCGTCGAGCAGTCGGACATGGCTGTCGGCGTTGCGGGCGAGGTGGGCGAGCACGTGCCCGACGGTCCAGTCGGGCAGCGTCGAGGGGCGACGGAGGTCGTCGTCGCCGAGGCCGGAGACCGCGTCGAGCAGCCGCCGGTGAGCTGCGGTCGCGCCGTCGACGTCACGGCGGATCGCCACGGGATCGACGGCGGCTGCCGGGTCGGAGGTCATGTGTGAACTCTACGTTTTCGGGCCGCAGACGCCTCAGGCGATCGCGGGACGTGGCAACCTGCACCCATGCAGATCGCGATGATCGGACTCGGCCGCATGGGCGCCAACATGGTGCGACGCCTCCAGCGAGGGGGCCATCGCTGCGTGGCCCACGATGTCAACGCCGAGGCGGTGGCCGCCATGGTGGCCGCCGACCCCGACGGTGTGCCGGGCACCCCCGCCGTCGTCGGCGCGGCGTCGTTGGAGGAGGTCGTGGCCGCGCTCGAGGCGCCGCGGCACGTCTGGATCATGGTCCCAGCGGCGTTCGTCGGGAGCACCGTCGAGCGCCTCGCGGCCCTGCTCTCGCCCGGCGACACGATCATCGACGGCGGCAACAGCTGGTACCGCGACGACGTCGATCGCGCTGCGCCGCTCGCTGCACGGGGCATCCACTACGTCGACGTCGGCACGAGCGGCGGGGTGTTCGGTCTCGAGCGCGGCTACTGCCTGATGGTCGGTGGCGACGACGAAGCGGTGGCGCAGCTCGCCCCGGTCTTCGACACCCTCGCTCCCGGCGTCGGGACGGCCGAGCGCACACCGGGCCGCTCCGGCGAGCCGAGCACGGCCGAGCGCGGATGGCTCCACTGCGGCCCGAACGGCGCCGGCCACTTCGTGAAGATGGTGCACAACGGCATCGAGTACGGGCTGATGGCCGCCTACGCCGAGGGGCTCAACGTGCTCGCCAAGGCCGACATCGGCAAGGAGTCGCACGCGAAGGACGCCGAGACCGCGCCGCTCACCCACCCCGAGTACTACCGCTACGACTTCGACCTCGGTGCGATCACCGAGCTGTGGCGACGGGGCAGCGTCGTGTCGAGCTGGCTGCTCGATCTCACCGCCACGGCGCTCGTGCAGGACCCCGGGCTCGACGCGTTCGCCGGCCGGGTCAGCGACAGCGGCGAGGGCCGGTGGACGCTGCACGCAGCCGTCGACGAGGGCGTGCCGGTGCCCACGCTGGCATCGGCGCTGTGGGATCGCTTCTACTCGCGCGACCGCGGCGACGTTGCCCACAAGGTGCTGTCGGCCATGCGCTCGCAGTTCGGCGGACACCACGAGGTGCCCTCGGGGCCGAAGTCGTGATCGCTGCCCGCCAACCCGTCGCCGACGCCCTGGTGCTGTTCGGCGCGACGGGTGACCTCGCCAAACGCAAGCTGTTCCCCGCGCTGTACCACCTCGAGCACCGCGGGCTGCTGAACATCCCCGTGATCGGGGTGGCGCGCAGCGACTGGAACGACGCCGCGTTCTGCGAACACGCGCACGACTCGATCCTCCAGTCGATCCCCGACGCGCTCGCCTCCGCGATCGAACCGCTGATGCGACGGCTCGACCTGGTGCAGGGCGACTACTCCGACCCAG
>JBILUM010000388.1:0-3719 GCA_044370995.1 Ilumatobacteraceae bacterium
GTTGTCAGCGACAGAAAGTCGGCCGAGATCCTCGTGAATTCGAGAGTCAGGGCGCGACGGAGCGGTCGCTCACCCAGTTGCCGTGGAAGCCGTACGGCACGCGCTGGGGCAGGGGCACCCGGGCGACGTAGCCGCGACCGAAGTCCTGGGCGTCGAGCACGACGAGTTCTGCGCCCGCCGTCGTGGCGTCGTGCACGAAGGTGATCAGCCAGCCGTCGTCCTCGGCAGACGAGTCGGGACGCGAGACGAACACGGGCTCGCCCGCACTGCGGCCGGCGCCGTGGTCGAACACCTGCTTCTCGCCGGTCTGCAGGTCGTACTTGAACGTCGGCCACGTCGGCGAACTGTCGGGGCTGGCGCAGTAGCCGTAGCGGTACGGCTTGGCGGTGAGCGAACCGCGGTGGCGCGGGAACTCGTTGTGGGCGTCGTCGATCACGACCGTGCTGACCGTGCGGCCGACCGGGTCGACCGTCCACCGCTCGAGTCGAGCCCACCCGTCGCCGAAGGGTCCGAGGATGTCGGTGTCGAACATGCGGTCGTACACGCACAGATCGATGATCACCTTGCCGTCGTCGGGACCGCCGACGACGTCGTACGCGTTCATCGGGTGGTACGAGTAGCACAGCGGTGCCTCGACCCACACGATGTCGGCGGCCTCGCCCTCTCGCGGCAGCAGCCCGAGTCGGCTGCCGTACCCGGGGTTCCATCGGAAGGGGAAACGCCCGGCGAACGCGAGGTCGAAGTCGACCGTGACCGGCAGGTCGTACACGACCGCGTACTTCTGGGTGAGCGACATGTCGTGCACCATCGTCATGCCGGGCACCGGCACGTCGACCGTGCGGCGGACGCGGCCGTCGGCACCGACCACGACGTACTGCACGTGGTCCATCCACTGCGGCCAGGCGTAGACCACCGCGTGCATCTCACCGGTGTCGGCATCGACCTTCGGATGCGCGGTGAACGCGCCGGGCAGGGTGCCGAAGAAGTCGTTGCGACCGACGGTCTCGAGCTCGTAGGTGAGCTCGACCGGGCAGCCACCCGCCTCGACCATCGCCCAGGTCGTGCCGGCGAACCCGCCGACGTTGGTGTTCGGCCCGCCGGGCGAGGAGTTCCAGTCGCGGCCCGGGATGTCGGGCTGCCCGCGGTGGGCGCTCAACGACGTGCTGCCGACGTACCGGTTTCGGTACCAGGCGGCGCGGCCGCCGTCGAGGCGCACGCCGTGCACCATGCCGGCGCCGACGAACCAGTGGTGCGTCGCCGGGTCGACGGCATCGAACGGGTTGGGGCCGTTGCGCAGGTAGCGGCCGACGAGATCCGGCGGCAGTTCACCGATCACCGGCAGGTCGAACGCGGTCACCTCGTCGACGACCGGCGCATAGTTCTCCGCGAGGTACCGCGAGGCGGACGGGCCGGCTGCACCGGACTCGGGCTGGGTGATGGTCATGTGGAGGCCTCCCCGGGCGCTCGCGCGGCTGGTGGGGCGTCTGCCGACACCTGGTCGGGATCGGGCCGACCGCCGCGATAACACTGTTACGGCAGACGATCCCACAGCTCGCTCCAGCTGTCAACAGGGAACGAGGAACCGATCACCACGACGGCCGGGCCGGTGTCAGGGAGCGAGGGGGAGCTGAAAGCCGATGGTCGCGCCGCCGCCGTCGCGGTTGCGCGCCATCACGGTGCCGCCGTGTGCATCGGCCATGTCACGCACGATCGCCAGGCCGAGGCCCGAACCTGGGAGCGCCCTCGCGGCATCGCTGCGGTAGAAACGGTCGAAGAGCCGCTCGAGGTCGGCCTCGGCGATGCCGGGCCCGCGGTCGCTCACCTGCACCGAGCCCAGGTGGACGGTGACCTCGACCGTGCCGTCGCTGAACTTCAGGGCGTTCTCGACGAGGTTCGTCACGGCTCGTTCCACCGCCTGGGGCCGGACGACGACCGGGCTGCGATCACCGACGACCAGGATCTCGCGGCTCGAGCGGCGACGAGCGCGATCGACCACCATGTCGACCACGGCGCCGAGCTCGAGCGCTGTCGGCTGCTCCTCGTCACGACGATCGGTGGCGAGCTCGACGAGCTCGTTCACCATCACGGTCAGCTCCTTGGTCTCGGAGTCGAGGTCGGCGAGCAGGCGCGACCGCGAGGCAGGTGTCAGCTCCTCGAACCGCTGCATCACCCGGACGTTGGTGCGCAGGCTCGTGAGCGGCGTGCGCAGCTCGTGCCCGGCATCCTGCACGAGCTGCTGCTGTGCCTTCTTCGATCGGGCGAGCGAGGCGAGCATGCCGTTGAAGGCCGTGCCGAGCCTGCCGGTCTCGTCGCGGCCCTCGACCGGCACCTGCAGCTCGAGGTCGCCCGAGGTCGCGACCGCTGACGCCGCGTCGGTGAGGCGGACGAGCCGACGGGTGACCTGCTGGGCGATGACGATGCCCACGAGTGCTGCGAGCGCCGAGAGGCCGACCACGATCACCAGCGTCTGGTTGCGGATCCGGTCGAGGATGTCCTCGGTCTCCTGCAGCGACCGGGCGAACTGGACCGCACCGCCGTCGGTGACGGCCACGGTGAGCACCCGGTACGGCTCGCCGTCGAAGTCGACGTCGTGGCGCAGGTTGCCACGGCGAGCAGCCCCGGACGCCACGTCGAGGTCGTCGCCGGTGACCGGCAGCTCGCCGCTGCGCGGCGACTGGAGGATCGCTCCGTCGGCATCGATCACCTGGACCAGGATCTGGGTGAAGCTGCGATCGCGCCGGTCGTTGTCGCCGTCGCCATCCGGGCCTCCCAGCGGCGCGCGGCCGCCGTTCACGGGTGCGCCGATCGCCACCCGCTGCGCCGCGTCGACCAGCGACCTGTCGACCTGGTCGCGCAGCTCGTTCTCGGTGGCGAAGTAGCTCACCGCTCCGCCGGCGATCGTGGCACCGGCAGCGAGCGCCACCATCGCGACGGCGAACTTGAGGCGGAGGCTCACGACGGGGTGCCGATCAGCTCGAGTGTCACTGGGCCCGCACCGTGTACCCCACGCCACGGACGGTGTGGATCAGCTTGGGCAGATCGCCGGTGTCGATCTTGCGGCGCAGGTAGCTGATGTACACGGCGAGGTTCTTCGAGTCGGGCCCGAAGTCGTAGTTCCAGATCCGCTCGTAGATGGTGGTGTGATCGAGCACGATGCCGCTGTTGCGGACCAGCAGTTCGAGCAGGTCGAACTCGGTCTTCGACAGCTCGATCTCCTCATCGCTGCGCCACACGCGACGCGAGCTCGGATCGACACGCAGATCGGCCACCTGCAGCGACGAGTCGTTTCCCTCGGCCGGCTGGTCGTCAGGCTTGGCGCGGCGCAGCAGGGCGCGCAGTCGGGCGAGCAGTTCGTCGAGGTCGAACGGCTTGGGCAGGTAATCGTCGGCACCGGCGTCGAGACCGGCGACACGGTCGGGCGTCTCGGTGCGTGCGGTCAGCATCAGGATCGGCAGGCGATCGCGCTCGGCGCGGAGCACCCGGCACACGGTGAGACCGTCGATGTTCGGCATCATCACGTCGAGGACCGCGACATCGGGTCGCCGCTCGCGGATCGCTGCCAGCGCAGCAGCACCGTCGGAGGCCAGCTCGACGGCGTATCCGTCCAGTTCGAGTGCTCGCGCCAGCGACTCCCGAATCGCTCGATCGTCGTCGACCACCAGTACTCGCCCACTCATCGCCACCATTGTGGTGCTTCCCTCTCGTGTCCGTGTGTTGTT
>JBILUM010000389.1:0-3718 GCA_044370995.1 Ilumatobacteraceae bacterium
ATCTGGGGCAAGCTTAGGGAGCGCGCCGCGCATCCTCAACCGATCGAGCAGAAAACTTGAGTCATGACAACTCAACATTCATCCGAGTACGCCGGCTGGTCGAACGTCCGTCAGCGGCGGCACATGACGGACCTCGCCGCGACGGCTCTCGCCCGGTACCCGATCGACGTGTCCTCGCTGCGCCTGATCCAGCAGGGCTTCAACGCCACGTTCCGCGTGGACGGCACGTCGAGCGCGGACGGCCGATCGGCGAGGTGGGCGCTGCGGCTCAACGCCCAGGGCCTGCGCTCGCCCGCCGAGACCGCCGCCGAGCTCGCATGGATCGATTCGCTCGGGCAGGGCGGCGACGTTCGTGTCGCACGCGTGGCACGTGACCTCGACGATCGGACGATGGTCGGCGTGCCGAGCGAACCGCTCGGGCGCGAGGTCGTCGCCGTGGTGTTCGAGTGGCTCCCGGGCCGTCTGCTCCAGGAGGATCCCCGACCCGGCGAGGTCCGCCGTCTCGGCCGCCTCACCGCTCTGTTGCACGCCAACGGCCAGCGGTGGCGACCGCCGAGGGGTGCATCGCTCGGTCGGATCGACGACGCCCGGATGGGGCTCGACGATCACCTCTCGGACCATCCCCTGCTCGACGCGACGCAGCGTTCCATCATCCGCGAGGTGAGCGACCGGGCGGACACGGCCTTCGACGCGCTCCGGACACGTCACCGCGGGCACGTGATCCACGGCGACCTGCATCCCGGCAACCTGATGACGGCCGCCGGGACGCTGTCGGTGCTCGACTTCGACGACTGCGGCATCAGCCATCCCCTGCACGACCTGGCGATCACCGCGTATCACCTGCGGCCGACCGAGCACGAGGGTGAGCTGTACCGCGGGTACGAGAGCGTCCGACCGCTCCCGGAGCACACCACCGACGAGTTCGAGAGCGTGGTCGCGGCGCGCAACGTCGCCCTCCTCAACGACACGGTCACCGTCAACGCGGCGTGGGTGGCCGACGTGCTCCCGACGTACATCCCCAACACGGTCACGAGGCTCCGGAACTACCTCGACACCGGCACCTACCGTCACGACGTCGACGGCCTCGTCGGCTGACCGGTCGATCAGACCCGGCGGATCACGCCCAGTCGAGGACGACCTTGCCGCACTCGCCGGTCTCGACGATGGCGAATGCCTCCTCGAAGTCGGCCGCCGGCACGTGGTGCGTGATCACGCCGCTGACGTCGAGCCCGCTCTGGAGCATCGCGGCCATCTTGTACCAGGTCTCGAAGATCCGACGTCCGTAGATCCCCTGCAGCTCGAGACCCTTGAAGATGACGTCGTTGACGTCGAGGGTCATCGGTCCGGCCGGGATGCCGAGCACGGCGATCCGGCCACCGTGGTTCATCGCGTCGAGCATCTGGTTGAACGCCGCCTCGGCGCCCGACATCTCCAGCCCCACGTCGAAGCCCTCGGTCATGCCGAGTTCGGCCATCACCGGTGCGAGCCCCTCGCTGCGCACGTCGACCACCCGGTTGGCCCCGTGCCGCGCCGCCATCGCCAGCCGGTACGGGTTCACGTCGGTCACCACCACGTGGCGCGCGCCGACGTGCCGGGCGATCGCCGCCGCCAGCACGCCGATCGGGCCGGCACCGGTGATGAGCACGTCCTCGCCGACGCTGTCGAAGCGCAGCGCCGTGTGGGTGGCGTTGCCGAGCGGGTCGAGGATCGCGGCGACGTCGTCGGTGATGTGAGCGGGCACCACGAACACGTTCTCGGCCGGGATCACGACGTACTCGGCGAACGCCCCCGGCCGGGTGACGCCAACGCCGGTGTGGTGGTGGCAGAACTCGCGACGGCCGCCCTTGCAGTTGCGGCAGTGCCCGCACGTGACGTGGCCCTCGCCCGCGATGCGCAACCCGGGCTCGAGTCCGGCCACCGCGGAGCCGACCTCGACGATCTCGCCCATGAACTCGTGGCCGACCACCATCGGCACCGGGATCGTCGCCTGCGCCCACGCATCCCAGTGCCGGATGTGCAGGTCGGTGCCGCAGATCGAGGTCTTGCGCACCCGGATCTTCACGTCGCGCGGGCCCACCTCGGGCTCGGGCACGTCCTGCATCCACAGCCCCGGTTCGGGCCTCGCCTTCACCAACGCCCTCACGACCGCGCCTCCATCTCCAAGCCCATCTCCCTGCCGACCGCCACGAACGCCGCGACCGCCGCGTCGATGTCGTCGTCGCTGTGCGCGGCCGACATCTGGGTGCGGATCCGCGCCATCCCCTGCGGCACCACCGGGTGCGAGAAGGCGATCACGTAGATCCCGCGGGCGAGCAGCCGCTCTGCCATCTCGCCCGCGACCTTCGCGTCGCCGAGCATCACCGGGATGATCGGATGGCCGGCACCGGCGAGGGTGAAGCCCGCGTCGGTCATCGCGGCGCGGAACCGGGTGGCGTTGCGCTCGAGCTGGCGGCGCAGCGCATCGCCGTCGCCGCCCGCCTCGAGCAGGTCGAGCACCCGCAGCGTCGCCGCTGCGATCACCGGGGCCAGGCTGTTGGAGAACAGGTACGGCCTGCTGCGCTGACGCAGCCAGGCGATCACCTCCTTCGGACCCGACGTGTAGCCCCCCGACGCGCCGCCGAGCGCCTTGCCGAGCGTGCCGGTGATGACGTCGACGCGGCCCATCACGCCCGCTGCCTCGTGCGTGCCCCGTCCCGTCGCGCCGGTCAAGCCCACGGCGTGCGAGTCGTCCACCATCACCATCGCGTCGTAGCGCTCGGCGAGGTCGCAGATCGCCGGCAGGTCGGCGAGCACGCCGTCCATCGAGAACACCCCGTCGGTCGCGATCAGCCGGTACCGGGCGTCGGCCGCCTCCCGCAGCCGCTGCTCGAGCTGGGCCACGTCGTTGTTGTCGTAGCGCAGGCGACGGGCGCGGCAGAGCCTGATGCCGTCGATGATCGACGCGTGGTTCAACGAGTCGGAGATCACCGCGTCCTGCTCGTCGAGGATCGTCTCGAACAACCCGCCGTTCGCGTCGAAGCACGACGAGTACAGGATCGTTTCCTCGGTGCCGAGGAACGCGGACAGCCGCTCCTCGAGCTCGCGGTGCACGTCCTGGGTGCCGCAGATGAACCGCACCGACGCCATGCCGTAGCCGTGCTCGTCGAGCGCCTCCTGCGCGGCGGTGACGAGCGCGGGGTGGTCGGCGAGGCCGAGGTAGTTGTTGGCACACAGGTTGAGCACCCGGGTGCCGTCGACCAGCTCGATGTGTGCGGCCTGCGGCGTGGCGATCACACGCTCTCGCTTGAACAGCCCGTCGGTCACGAGGCCGGCACACCGCTCCTCGAGATCTCGAAGAATCTTGGTACGCATGTACCGAGAATAGACCTGCCCCGACCACGAGTCGACCACGTCGCGACCGGCCGGTACCGTGCCCCCCGTGCAGCTCCACCGCATCGCCGATCGCGACGGCTGGTCGTGTTGGCTGTGCGGCGGCGAGATCGACCCGGGCGCTCCGCTCACCAGCCCGGCGCGCGGCACGGTCGACCACCTCGTGCCGCGCTCGCGGGGCGGCTCGAGCGAGCTCGCCAACCTGCGGCTCGCGCACCGACGCTGCAACCATCGGCGCGGCAGCCTGCTGCCCGAGATGCACTGGCCCGGCGAGTGGCCGATGTTGATGACCGTGCACGTGTGGACCGCGCTCGCTCGGCTCGCACCGCGCCCCGGCGCGGCCGAGGTC
>JBILUM010000390.1:0-3707 GCA_044370995.1 Ilumatobacteraceae bacterium
TGGGCGAGCCAGAGCGCCAGCGCGATCGCGACGAGGTTGAGGACGATCATGCCCGCCAGGAGGCTCCACGCCCCCGACCCCGTGAGCCGGTAGGTCGGGGCCAACAGATAGAAGCTGAGCGGACCCGGATGGCTGCCCTGATCGGGGAACACGCCGATGCGCCCGGGGAGGCCGATCAACGGCGTGTCACCGCCACCGACGTCGCGCACCCGGAACTCGGTCATCGCCAGGTCGAGCACCGGGTGGTACTCGCGGCTCACGAGCCGCACCGCCGCGATCACGAAGGGCAGGGCGAGGATCGCCCACAGCAGCAGGCGCAGCCGATACGCCGGCAGTGCGGTCAACCGGCTCCACCAACGGAACGCCGCGCCCGAACCGGCGGTTCCCGCCGACCGGGTCATCGCGCGGGCTTGGGACGGCGACGGTGCACGATGTCGGACATGCCCCAGCGGGTCACGAGCAACATCGACTCGACGATGATGCGCGATGACATCTTCGACGTGCCGAACTCGCGGTCGCGGAACACGATCGGCACCTCGCGCACCGGGTGGCCCTTCACGACGAGCCGCCGCACGAGCTCGGTGAGGAACGCGTAGCCCTCGGCGGTGGTGCTGCTCGGATCGATGTCGCGCATCGCCGTCGCCCGGTAGGCACGGAACCCAGACGTCGCGTCGCGCACACCGAGACCGAGCACCACGCCCGTGTACCGGTTGCCCCACCGCGACAGCAGCCGCCGGTGAAGCGGCCAGTCGGCCGTGGCGCCACCGGGTACGTACCGCGAGCCGATGACCGCGTCGGCACCCGCCTCGATCGCAGCGAGCAGACTCGGGATCACCGTCGGGTCGTGGGAGAAGTCGACGTCCATCGAGACGATCACGTCGTAGCCCTCGTCGAGCGCCACCGTGAACCCGTTGCGATAGGCGCTGCCCAGACCCTGCTTGCCGGGACGGTGCAACACCTTCACCTGACCGAGCTCGGCCGCCGTCTGCTCCGCGAGCGCCCCCGTGCCGTCGGGGCTGTTGTCGTCGACCACCAACACGTCGGCCGCGGGAACGGCACCGCGCACCGCAGCCAGGAACGGCTGGATGTTCTCCTTCTCGTTGTAGGTGGGCACCACCACGACGCAACGCACGAGGAAAGATCGTAGCGACCCGGGCCGGGGGGAGCCGGGGACGCTGCCCGTCGGAACGCTACGCTCGGACCTGGTCATGCGATCGGTCCCGTCTGCTCCCCTCGTCGGCCCGTTCGCCGATCGCCTCCTTGCGCTCGACTTCCCGGCGCTCGAACCGGCGCGTCGCGAACAGGCGATCGCCTTCGCCGTCCGCCGCGTCGACGGCCTGCCGAGCGTGATGAATCTCGGGGTCATCCTGATCGCCGCACTGTTCCGCGGGTTGCTCGCGTTGCCGGGCAACGACGCGATCCTGCGGTTCTTCGCCCGCACCCCGCTCCCCCTGCTCGGCGAGTACGTGCGGCTCGTGCGTTCCCTCGGCTACGCCTACATCTTCGAGACCTGGCCCGACACCCGTCCCGACGGCTCCAGCCCGACGCCGGCACCTGCCGAGTCGGCGCCCGCCTCCGCCGTCCCGACCACGGGGGGCACGGCATGAGCGGCATCGAAGCTCACCAGATCCACGTCCGCACGCAGGTGCTCGTCGTCGGATCCGGCGCTGGTGGCGCCACCACGGCGGCGCTGCTCGCCGAGGCCGGCTTCGACGTGCTGATCGTCGAAGAGGGCCCCTGGGTCGACCAGGACACGGTCACCGCGTTCTCGCTCGACCAGATGGATCGGCAGTACCGATCGGGCGGTGTCACCGTGGCGCTCGGGCTGCCCTCGATCGCGTACACCGAGGGTCGGTGCGCCGGTGGCGGCACCGAGGTGAACAGCGGCCTCTACTTCCGCCCGCCCCTCGACGTGGTCGATCGGTGGCGTCGCGACTTCCGCATCGAAGGCCTCGATATCGACGAACTCGAGTCGATCGCCGACGAGGTCGAGCAGGCCATCAACGTCACCACCGTGCCGGGCAAACCCACCCCGGCGAGCGAGATCCTCCGTCGCGGTGCCGCGGCGCTCAACTGGCGCCACAGCGAGATCCCGCGCTGGATGAAGTACCCGGCGGGCGGCGACGCCGTCACCGGCAAACGCCAGAGCATGACCCGCACCTACCTGCCGCGGGCGTTCGCCGCCGGCGCCCGGATGCTCGTCGAGACGAGGGTCGATCGCCTGGTCGACAACGGGCTCAACGTCACGGCCCACGTCACCTACGGCGACGGCACCGGCCGCATGCCCGGTGGCGCGATCACTGCGGCGCACGTGTTCGTGTGTGGCGGCGCGATCCAGACGCCGGCGCTGCTGCAGCGCTCGGGGATGCGCTCGCACATCGGCCGCACACTTGCGGTGCACCCCACGGTGAAGCTCACCGCGAAGTTCGCCGACGAGGTGAACGTGCCCGACGACGTGCCGGTGCACCAGGTCAAGGAGTTCGCCCCCGACCTCAGCTTCGGCGGGTCGGCCAGCCACTCCGGCCTCGTCGCCCTCGCGCTCAGCGACGAGTGGCGCACGTTCTCGTCGGCCATCGAGGACTGGCGACGGATGAGCATCTACTACGCGGCCATCACCAGCGAGGGCCGCGGCTGGGTGCAGGCACTGCCCGGCTTCCGCGATCCGCTCGTCACCTACCGGCTCAGCCACCGCGACCGCGAGGTGCTGCGCAGCGGCCTCGGCCGGCTGGCACTGCTCACGCTCGAGGCAGGCGCGACCGAGGTGTACCCGTCGTTCCGCGGCGCACCCGTCGTGCGCAACCGAGGCGACCTCGCGACCATGCAGCAGCGCTTCGCCGCCAGCAAGGCGAGCGTGATGACGGTGCACCTGTGCTCCACCGTGCCGATGGGCGAGCACCGCGACCGGTGCGCCGCCGATTCCTTCGGCAAGGTGCACGGGGCCGACCGGGTGTGGGTGAACGACGCATCGCTGCTCCCCACCGCACCGGGTGTCAACCCACAGGCGACCGTGATGGCGTTCGCGATCCGCAACGCCCGCCGGTTCATCGAGCAGCAGCAGTCTCAACCGTCGCACCGGTCGCCCGGAGCGACCCAGAACGGAGCACAGGCATGACCGATCGTTGGGCACCCCCGACCGTCACGGTGGTCACCGGAGCGGCGGGATGGCTCGGACGCGCCCTCGTGCACCGGCTCCTCACCGACGGGCGCGATCACCTGCGGGTGCTCGTGCACACGAACGAGGAGCGGGCGCAGATCCCCCAGGGCGACGCGATCGCTGTCGAGGTGGGCGACATCGGCGACCGGGCCGTCGTCGATCGGCTGTTCGCCGGTCTCGGATCGAACGAGGTCGTCGACGTCGTGCACACCGCCGGCGTCATCCACCCGAAGAAGGTTGCCGATTTCTTCCACGTCAACGCCACGGGCACCCGCAACGTGGTCGCCGCGTCGACCGCAGCGGGCGTGCGCCGGTTGGTGCACGTGTCGTCGAACAGCCCGTTCGGTACCAACCCGCACCCGACCGACCTCTTCCGTCAGGACGAGCCGTACCACCCGTACTACGGCTACGGCCGCTCGAAGATGGAAGGCGAGCAGGCCGTGTTCGCCGCGGTCGCCGCAGGCGATCTCGACGCCACCGTGGTGCGGCCGCCCTGGTTCTACGGCCCGTTCCAGCCGCCCCGCCAGACCACGTTCTTCCACATGGTGCGCCA
>JBILUM010000391.1:0-3704 GCA_044370995.1 Ilumatobacteraceae bacterium
GCGACCGTCTCCGGCCCACAACCCTGCTCGGCGTCGCACTCGTCGTCACCGGGGTCATCGTCCTCAACCTCAGCGGCACCAGAACCGCATGACCTCCGTCGCCGTGGCGTCCCTGGAGGCTCGGGTCATTGGTTTCCAACCCCTGACCGCTCGCCCGGACCCGACCACGTGAGCAGGCGGGCGTCGCCGCGTCGGAGTGTCCGGGTTCACTCAGCTTCATTCGCGCCGTTCGCCGCCCGAGTGCGTTCGTAGTGTCGCCGCGCCTTGGCTCGGTTGCCGCAGCGATCCATGGAGCACCAGCGGCGGCGCCCGGACTTCGACGTGTCGAGAAACCACAGGACGCATTGCTCGTGATCGCATCTTCGAACCCGCCGCGGTTGTTCGCTGGCAAGGTCCACAGCGCTGATGAGCGCCTGGACCGCGAGCACTCGACTTCGTTCCGGGCTGGCAATGGCGAGACGAGGTCCATCGGTCGTCGACGTCAAGGTGACGACAGCGCCCGCAAGAAGTGCGTCGAGTTCGGGGGCGACGTGATCGACGCTGCCATCGGGCCGCTGAACATCGAAGAGATGTTCGATCACCTCACGTGTGTGGGCCAAAGCTGTTCGCGTGGCGATGATGTCTCTGGCGTCGACATCCACGCCATGGCGGCGATTGAACGAAACGAGTGCGTCATCGTCGAGCAGCAGATCGAACTCATCGCCCTCGTGTCGCCACCTGGTGTTCAGCAGATCGAGAGCGAGAGGGCTACCGGTCGCCGGCCTCTGGTCGAGCGCGTTCACGGCAACGAGGTTACGTGCGGGCGCTGCGACCTTGACACGATTCGGCAGAAGTGTAACCTGTAAACATGTTTTTACAGGTTACAACCAAGATCGCAGGTGTCCATGAACGATGATCAGCGGAAGCTGTGGAGGTCGGCGGCGGCGTTCGAGGGAATCGAAGCGTTTCCGGCTGAGGTCAGGTCACAGTTGTTCGGTGTGCCGCTCGCCGTCGGTCCACACGCGGATGGGCAGACCCGGCTGCTGGCCGTTGCGGGGCACCGGCAATGACCATGATGTATCGGCACTTCCACGAGGGGGAAGCTCGGCTGCAACTCGAGTCCGGCGTCGACACCGCCGCGTTCGACCAACTCGTGGAACAGCCCTTTCGTCCAGCGCTCAGTGAGCCCGAAGCTCGGTTCGTCGAGACGCGGAACTTCTCCGTCGCCGCCTCCGTTGACCATCGCGGGCGACCGTGGGCGTCGCCTCTCATCGGACGTCCTGGTGAGCTCTTCAGCGTGCAGGCTCCGACGAGCGTGCGCGCCGCCCCGCGGGCAATCGAGGGCGACCCGCTCTTCCGCAACATCACCGACACCGGAGAACTCGGCGTTCTCTACTTCGATCCGGCCCGGAGGCGACGCATGAAATCCCTCGGTCGCGCCGAGGTGGCCCACGATGGATCGATCCTGTACCGAATGGATCGGTCGTTCGGGCTGTGCAGCAAGTACATCTTCAAGCGGTCGCTCGAACTGGAGGGGGCGGCGGGCCGTGAGCCGTCCGACATCGCGCCGCACGAGGAGCGGAGTTACCTCGACGCCGAGGACCGCACGCAACTCCAAGACTCTGACACCGTCTTCCTCGCATCACATCACGCCACACATGGAACCGACCCCACGCACCGCGGCGGGCCCCCTGGCTTCGTGACCGTGCTCGACGAGACCTCGATCTCGTTGCCGGACTATCTCGGCAATGGCATGTTTCAGACGCTCGGCAACCTGCTCATCGACTCCCGGATAGGTCTGCTCTGCATCGACTATCGGAGCGGGCGCACCATCCAGATCACCGGCATGGGAACGATCGCTCGGGCTCCGGCCGGTGACGCGTACGCCACGCGCATCCTGTCGATCTCCATCGACGAAGTCCGAGTCATCTGGACCCCAGGACGATGGGTCGACCTCGAACCATTCGAACTCCGGCCCGGACTCATCAACCCAGCAACCCCGTATCTCGACACTGAGGTTCGCCCCGTTTGACGGACGGGTGGTGATGCAGCGATGCCGTCGTGGCGACGGTAGTGGAGCTTCCCCCAGTCGATGGGGCTTCGGTAGTTGTTCGACGAGTGCAGCCGGCTCGGATTGAACCAGCCCTCGCTCCAGGAACTCGCTGCACCACGTTCGCGGTGAGACCCGCCGCCAAGCCTGGTCCTCGATGTCTCGAGGCCGACGCCACCGCCATGGACCCCGGCCGGCCGACGACCGCCCCGTCCGACATCGAGGCCACTTCCTCGGCCCTCATCGGTCAGGTTGTTGACCAACCTTCGCCGGCGAGGGCCCGGCGAGCGAGGCCGAGCATCCGTGAGAAGTCGATGCGCAAGGCCTCCAGCCCACCGGGGGTGTGACCCCCGGGGAAGAACTCGATGACGACGTCGCCGCCCGCGGCACGCAGTGCGTCGGCGTAGCGCTGGGCCTGTCGCGCCGGGGTGCGAGTGTCGTACTCGCCTTGGTTGAGCCAGACGGGCGCGCGAACAGAGTCGACGTAAGTGATCGGCGATGCCTTGACCCAGGCCTCGGGGCACTCCTCGATGCTCCCGCCGATGAAGTTCCGCCAGGCAACCTGCAGCGCTGGTGTCATGTCGGGGTACGCGGCGACCCAGTCGGCTTGGGCGACGTGAGCGAGACCACCGGCGAAGAGATCCGGACGACGGCCCAAGGAGAGCAGGGTCAGGAAGCCGCCGTAGGAGGCGCCGGTGATGAAGATCGCCGACGAGGGAACGCCCTCACCGCCGACCAAGTGATCGACAGCGATGGCGATGTCGTCGAGTTCGCGCTCACCGACATTGCCCCAGAATCCTTCGCGGTGCTCGCGTCCGAACGTGACCGAACCGCGGTAGTTCAACGACGCGAAGACGAAACCGGCGTCGATCCAGGCCTGTGCCGTGGGGTCGTAGCGATCGACGGTCACGAGGTTCGGGCCGCCGTGCACCTCGAGCACTGCACCGATGATCTCGCCGTTCGGCGGCCGACCGACCCACAACTGCACCGGCGTCCCGTCGGCGCTGTGCAGGGTGTGAGACTCGAAGCCGACGCCGGCCGGCACTCTCGGAGGTGCGAGCACCTCGATGGCGTTGCCGTGGTCGTCGAGCTCGAGGATGCGGATCGGTTGGTCCCAGCGCGAGTGCATCAATCGGATCGTTCCGTCGGGTGCATAGTGCGACGAGAAGATGACCGGGAAGGTGTCGGCGACGTCGAAGTCGGCGTAGGCGCCGGGCGGCGCCGAGACCACGCTGGTGTTCCCGGTTGCGAGGTCGTGCTCGAGCAGCGAATGCACGCCTGCGTCGTTGTGGACGACGAGCACACGTCCTCGCCGGGCGTTCCAGTCGAGCGCGATGGCGTCGCCACGCAGATGCTCGAGGCCGATGTCGATGCGTTCGCCGGTGAGCGGGTTCCACACGACGGGCCGGGCGAAGCCGGTGCGCTCGGTGTTGGCGAGCAGACGCGGGTCGCCCTCGACGTTGGAGAAGGCGACACGCCGAACCGGCGCCGACGGGCCATCGGTGAGCGTCGACACGATGTCGCCGGTGCGCGCATCGACGACCGTCACGGCGAAGCGCCGGATCCCGGGGTTGTGATCGGTGGTGTCGAGCGCGACCAACGTCGCATCGCATGACACGATCGTCAACCACGCCTCGGACTCCGACCAGAACAGGCGACGCGGTTCTTCGCGTTG
>JBILUM010000392.1:0-3696 GCA_044370995.1 Ilumatobacteraceae bacterium
GACCGGGCGCTGGTGCGCACGATCATCGCCATGGGTCAGTCGCTCGGCCTCGACATTGTGGCCGAAGGTGTCGAGAGCCTGCATCAGATCCAGGTGCTGCACGAGCTCGGCTGCCGCAAGGCCCAGGGCTACCTGATCAGCCACCCGGTGCCGGCCGACGCGATGCGGTCCACCGTCTCGGCGCTCGAGCGCATCGGTCGCTTCCCGCTGCTGCGCGGCGACCACCGAGCCGGCCAGCTCTGACGATCAGTCGTCGGGACGCCAACGCCGCGACGACTTGCGTTCGGCGTGTTGCTTCTTGTCCGACAGCCGGGCCCGCACGGCCGAGCGCGACGGCTTGGTCGTCCGACGGGGCACCTCGCCGATCGAGGCGGTGTCGATCCGCTCGAGCAACCGCTGCAGCGCATCGGCACGGTTCCGCACCTGCGACCGGTGCTCGGACGATCGCAGCCGCACCTCGTCGCCGAGGCGCTCCCACACCCGTGCGACGTCGGCCTCGCGGCCGCGCAGTTGGGTGAGGTCGCAGCGCAGCTCGACCTGGGTGCTCGAGGTGTTCACGTGCTGACCGCCGGGCGCCGACGACCGCATGAACCGCCACGTGAGCGACGCGTCGGGGACGACGAGTCCGCGGGCGGTCGTGTGGTCGTCCGGGCCGAGGGCGTTCACGCCGGGCACCCTACGTGCTCGACCGTCGGACGCTCCGCCGAGTTCCGAAACGGCCGTGCGGTCGCGATCAGTCGCGACGGCTGCGGTCAGTCGCGACGGCTGCGACGGCGACCGCGATCGCCCTCGGCGTTCGCGGTGGGCGCCGAGTTGGTGAGCGGCCCGATGCGCTCGACGATCTCGTCGATCGTCGGTGCAGGGCCTGCCACGCGGGCATCGAGCGCCCGGCGCATCGACGCCAGATGCTCGGGCGAGGTGCCGCAACACCCACCCACGATCCGCGCCCCGGCGTCGGCGGCCATCTGGGCGTAGCTCGCCATCAGTTCGGGCGTGCCCGAGTAGACGATCTCGGTGCCCTGGAACTGCGGGATACCGCAGTTGCCCTTCGAGATCACCGCGCTGTGTTCGCCGGAGCAGATCGACAACACGGTGACGAGGATGTCGCTCGCACCGACGCCGCAGTTGGCACCGAAGGCCAGCGGTGCGACCTCGAGGCCATCGAAGGCACGCACGAGCGCATCGGGCATCACGCCCATCATCGTGCGGCCGGCGGTGTCGAACGAGCAGGTCGCCGTGTACGGCATGCCCTCGGCGATCGCTGCCTTGGACGCGGCGCGCACCTCCTCGACCGACGACATCGTCTCGATCCAGATGACGTCGACGCCACCTTCTTTCAGGCCCTGGATCTGCTCGCGGAAGCTGGCGATCGCGACGTCCTCGGTGAGCGCGCCGAGCGGTTCGAACAGTTCGCCGGTGGGCCCGACGGAACCGGCCACGACGACCGGACGGTCTGCCGCGTCGGCGATCTCACGGGCGAGCTCGGCGGCGCGCCGGTTGATCTCGACGACGCGGTCCTGGGCGTGGTGGAGCTTGAGCCGCTGGGCCGTGCCACCGAAGGAGTTCGTGAGGATGATGTCGGCGCCGGCGTCGACGAACTGCTGGTGCAGCCACCGGACGTGCTCGGGGTGCTCGTGGTTCCACAGCTCGGGCGCGTGGCCCGACATGAGGCCGCGCTGGAAGAAGTTGGTGCCGGTGGCGCCATCGGCGAGGACGACGTCGGTGGTGGCGAGCAGTTCGGCGAGCGTGGTCCGCATCGGTGTGGGTCTCCCGGGAGGGTCGGAACGGGAGGTCAGGCTAGTGCGGGCACGGGTCACTCCCCCGTGATCACTCCCCGGTGATGGCCGGGTCGAACGGGTGCCGGGAGAACACTTCGCGCAGCATGGGCTCGAAGTGTTCGAGCGGCTTCGTCGGATAGGTCGGATCGAACGACGCCTGGTCCCACCGCTCGCAGAACGTCGCGCAACTGTCGAACCACGGGTGGTCGCGGTAGGCGTCGCGGGCGTTCGGATCGATGCCCACGTGGTGGCCGTAGTACAGCTGCTGGAAGATGCCGTGCATGTTGACGACCCAGGTGACCTCGGCTCGCACGTAGGGTCGGATGATCGCGGCCGCGAGCTGCGAGTGGTTCTCCGGGGCGAGCTCGTCGCCCACGTCGTGGATCAGCGCGGCGACGATCATCTCGATGTCGGCGCCGTCTGCCTCGGCCCGCGTCGCGCTCTGCAACGAGTGCTCGTACCGGCTGACCTGGTAGCCCGCGAGGCCGTCGTCGAGGCGGCGCAGCGACGCGATGATCCGGTCGGGCGTCTGCGCGATGTACTGCGCCTCGAACCCGTGGAGGAATTCGTACTCGGCCTTGGTGCCGTCCTTCATCTGGGTGAAGGCGACCTGGGTGGTGCTCATCGATCGGTCCTGTTCATGTGCTGGTGCTCATCGTCGCCGGCGGACGATGCCGACGGGTCCGGGGCTAGGGGGTGAGGCTCGCGTACGAGCGGGTGAGGTTGCGCCGCAGCACCCGGTAGCGGCTGCGCGGTGCGTCGTGATCGATGTAGCAGCCCTGCAGGTGGCGCTTGCCCTCCTGCGGGTCGAAGCCGGTGCGGCCGTGGAGCACCCGGTCGTTCGAGAACACCATGGCCTCGCCGGCGTTGAGCAGGAACCGGATCTCGAACGCGGGGTCGGCGAGCAGCTCGGCGAGCCGCCGGCGCGCCCGGTGGAACGCCTTGGTCTGCTCGACCGACATCAGCGGGATGTGGTCGAGGCGGGGGCTGTAGTGGAGTCCGGTGACGCGACGCTTGTGGTCGACGTCGACGATCGGACGGTGCGAGTCGAGCGCGGTGTCGTCGTCGCGGAAGTGGAACCGCACGACGGTGTCGATCAGCAGGTCGAGCCCTTCGGGGTCCTCGCTTCGCAACTGGTCGGTGACTGCGATCGCGTCGACGAGCGTGCTGAGCCCGCCGCTGGTCTCGTTCACGAGGCAGTGCAGGAGTTGGATGCCGGGGGTGGGAACTCGGTACGGGTTGTCGGTGTGGGGGCCGAGCGGCACCGGGCTGTAGGCGAGGTCGTTGGCCTTGGGCACCGAACGGACGTCGAAGAAGCGCCCGAAGTTGGTCTCGCGCACGTACCCGAAGCGGGTGGCGATGTCGAGCACGGTGAGCTCGGTCGTGGGCGAGTCGTGCACGACGATGGTGCCGTAAGCGAGGAAGTCGTGCAGCGCCGCTTCGAGCCCGGCGAGGTCCTGCAGGCACCGCCAGTCGTGCCGGGGCGGCGACCCGAGGTCGGATCGCCAGGCGATGGGATCGGGGCAGCCGTCGTCGGGATCGATCGCGATCGCCAGTTCGTCGGCGGCGAAGCGCTCCTCGTGGCCGTCGCTGAAGCGGGCCCACACGCTCGTGGCGTCGTCGGGGCCGTCGACGGTCGCATCGGTGATCTCCAGGTCGAGCGGCAGCAGATGCGGGTCGAACAGCCGCTGGTCGCTCACCAGGTCGAGTTGTGATGCGTCGCGGCTCTGCTCCCGCAGCCACAGCGCGGGGACGGGCTGCGACGCCCCGTCCACGGTGACGAGGAGCAACGGCGCCCCTCCAGAGGAATCGATCGAGAAGCTCACGGCGCTCACCTCGGCGAGCGTAGACCTCCGACAGCCGATCGGAAGTGGTCCTGTCGCGCTCGAGCCGCCAGGACCAGGGTCATCAGGTCAGG
>JBILUM010000204.1:0-5436 GCA_044370995.1 Ilumatobacteraceae bacterium
ACGCAGTGTTGCCGTTCAAGATCACACACGACGACGCGATGACCAGGATCCGCGAGTTCGCCGGCAAGCGACGCCTGTTCGCCGATCGAGCGTTCGTGCGCGAGTTCAAGGCCGACAACGTGGTCGGCGTCTACCTGCCGTACATGGTGGTCGACGCCAATGCGAGCGCCGACCTCGTCGGTGTGGGTGAGGTCAAGACCAGGCAGTACACACGCGGCACGGGCGACAACAAGGAGACGGTCTACGACGCCGACGTGTACGCGGTCGAACGGCACATCGACTTCACCGCCGACGACCTGACGATCGAGGCGTCGTCCGAGCGTGCACACATGAACTCGGCGATCAACACCAACAACGTGATCAACACGATCCTGCCGTTCGACACCGAGAACGCGGTGAAGTGGAACGCCAGCTACCTCACCGGGTTCACGTCGGAGAAGCGCGACCAGGACGTTGCCGAACGGACGCCGGAGCTGGAGCACCAGCTGCTGTCGATCGCGAGATCGCAGGTGGTGTCGAGCATCGATCGCTACGACCGCGGGGTCCGCTGGGAGCGGGAGCGACTGCAGGTGCACGGCACTCGCTGGGTGGCGATGTACCTGCCGGTCTGGCTGTACTCCTACTACCACGAGAAGAACGGCAAGAGCATGGTGCACTACATCGCTGTCAACGGCCGCACCGGTGAGGTGATGGGCAGCGTGCCCGTGTCGACGCCGAGGCTGATCGCCGCGGCCGTCTCGGTCGGCACCGTGATCGAGGGCATCGTGATCGCGATCCTGGGAGCGGCCGGATGATCGCCGTCCTGGCATCGATGTCGTCGGTGGTGCTCGGTGCGTCGAGCGACGGTGGTCCGGCGTGGCTGCTGATCCTCGGCCCCGTCGGCGCCGGTGGTCTCTACTTCGGCCTGTGGAGCTACTACCGCAACACCGGCAAGTCGCACAGCTTCGAGCGCGAGACCCGCATCGGGGCCAAGCCGGTCACGGGCTCCGACCGCAAGGTCGACGAGATCAGGGGCACCAAGCAGACCAGCATCGACGGTGACAACCACGACGATCACCGCGAACGGGTTCAACGCCTCCCATAGCGCTTCGGCACCGGGCGTTCGTCAGGCGTCGAAGGTCAGCTCGAGGCCGTCGAGGTCACCGGCCGCGCGCCAGTCCTCGAGGAGTTGGTTGAACGCACCGATCCCTCGCGGATATGCGCCGAGGAACGAGTTGCCGCCCGTCGACCGACCCTCGTTGTTGTAGTAGCCGGGGGTGCACGACGAGAGGAACCCGCCGCCGCCGTCGCCGCCCGAGCTGGGCCGGGCCAGCTGCGCGGCCCAGGCGTCCTGCCCTTCCTCGGTGGCCTCGACGGTGCGGGCGCAGCGGGCGATGGCCTCCGACACGATGTACGCGATGTGGCGGGCCTGGTCGTCGAACATCGACGTCATGTTCACGCTGAACGCATTCTGCGAGATGCCGATCGAGAACTGATTGGGGAAGCCGCGGGTGCAGAAGCCGTGCAGCGTCTTGAGGCCCTTGGCCCGGTGGTCGTCGTAGTGCACGCCGTCGCGGCCGATGACGTCGACCCCGGTGCGACGACGGAGGTCGGGGGAGGTCTCGAACCCCGACGCGAACACGATGAGATCGACCGGGTACTCGCGACCGTTGGCGACCACGCCGTGCTCGGTGATCCGCTCGACGCCCTTGGTCTCGCTGACGTCGACCAAGGTGACGTTGTCGCGGTTGAAGCACGCCAGGTACTCGTCGTTGAAGGTCGGCCGCTTGCACATCACGCGGTAGTAGGGCTTCAGCAGATCTGCGATGTCGGGGTCGGCGACGGTGTCGTCGACCCGTCGACGGATCTCCTCCATCTTCTGGAAGTCGGTGAGCTCGACGATCCGGTCGCGCTCTTCGCGGGTGCGCGGGCGGTTCTCCCCCTTCGGCGAGGAGATCGCCCGGAAGATGTCGGTCCAGCCGTCGTCGACCAGATCGACGTCGACCCGTTTGCCCATCGAGATCGCGTCGAAGTTCTCCCGCCGCTGCCGCTGCCAACCGGGCTCCAGCGACGACCACCACGACTCGTCGGTGGGTCGGTTGCGTCGGAAGTCGACCGACGACGGCGTCCGCTGGAACACGTACACGTGCTGAGCGTCGCGGGCCAGGCGGGGAGCGCACTGGATGGCCGACGCGCCGGTGCCGATCACCGCGACGGTCTTGTCGGCGAGGCCCGTCATGCCGCCGTTGGAGTCGCCGCCGGTGTAGGCGTAGTCCCAGCGGCCGGTGTGGAACGAGTGGCCGGCGAAGGTCTCGAGGCCGGGGATGCCCGGCAGCTTCGGCCGCGTCATCGGACCGAGCGCTGTCACGACGAAGCGGGCTCGCATGTCGTCGCCGCGATCGGTGCGCAGGTGCCAACGATCGATCGAGTCGTCCCACTCCATCGAAGTGACCCGCGTGGAGAAGTGCGTGCGCTCGTAGAGCCCGTAGTGGCGACCGATCCGTTGGGAGTGTTCGAAGATCTCGCCTGCGTAGGCGTACTTCTCCTTCGGCATGTAGCCGAGCTCCTCCAGCAGCGGGAGGTAGCAGTAGGCGTCGGTGTCGCACTGCGCACCCGGGTACCGGTTCCAGTACCACGTGCCGCCGAAGTCGGCTCCGGCCTCGACGAGGCGGAAGTCGGTCACCCCGCGCTCGGACAGTCGGGCTGCGGCGAGCAGTCCGCTGAACCCGCCACCGACGATCGCCACCTCGACGTCTTCGTCGATCGGGTCGCGCTCGACCGTTGTGGGTGCATACGGGTCGACCTCGACGTAGCGGGCCAGGTCGTCGCGGGCCTCGCGGTACTGGTCGACCCCGTCGGCGCGCAACCGCTTCTCGCGCTCGAGTCGGTACCGCTCGCGCAGCGCGTCAGGATCGAAGTCCAGCTCGTCATCGCGTCCCATGACCACCTCCAGGTCGCTCGTCGTCAGCTCCGACCGCGAGCCTTGCCTACTGCGGTGGCCCGACACGTGGCGGAGCGTCCGATCCGATCGAATTCCGGTGACGGCTATGCGCCGTGTCGGTACCGGCGGTGCCTGATCCGCCAGCCGTTCTCCGTGCGGACGATGTCGTCGTCGTAGGCCCCGTAGAACACGCCCGTGGGATCCTTGCGGTCGGACGGGCCGACGGGGTACAGACCGCGCGACCACAGGCGAACCAACGGGCCACCGTCGCGCGGGTCGGCCGACACCGACTCGATGAACATGTTGGTCAGGATGTGCGAGCCCGGATGCACGCCGCTGCGGCCCATGAACTCCATGATCTCGTCGATGCCCACCAGGCGGAGGCCGCCAGTGGTGACCTCCCAGATCGCGTCCGTGGTGAAGACGCTGCGCAGGCGTTCGGGCTGCAGCCGGTCGAGCGCGTCGGCGTAGCGAGCCGGGAGCTCGAAGATGTCGAGTCGATCGTCGGCGGTGAGATGCACGACCCCACCGTACTGATCACGGCACCGCCACACCGATGCGGATGTTCGAACCCTCTGCGCAGCTCCCCTTCCCGGGACCGGTCCAGCATCGAAAGGGCCGGGGCCGCTGCCGGACCCGTTTCGAGCGGGTGTTCGGCCGCGGTCATGACACGGCAGGTCGGATGCGGTAGCGGATCGGGAGGTGCTTCAGACCGACGACGAACGAGGACTGGATCTGTTCGGGCTCGCCGACGAGCTCGACGGACTCGAGGCGGGGCAGGAGCTCCAGCCAGAACGCCTGCTGCGACCTCCGGGCCAAGCTCGCTCCGAGGCAGAAGTGCTCGCCGAACCCGAAGCCGAGGTTGCGCTTCGCTGGGCGGTCGACCTTGAAGGTGAATGGGTCCTCGAAGACGTCCTCGTCGCGGTTCGCAGATGCGTAGAAGAGCACGAGGGCATCGCCGGCAGCGATCGCCTGTCCTCTGATCTCGGCGTCCTCGACCGCGGTCCGCTTCATGTAGTTGACCGGGGAGGTCCACCGGACGATCTCCTCGACCGCCCGGTCGATCAGCCCCGGGTCGCGTCGGAGCTTGGCCAGCTCCTCAGGGTGTTCGATGAACGCCTGCATGCCACCGACCAGCGCGTTCTTCGTCGTGTCGTGACCTGCGCTGAACACGATCAGGTAGTACCCCATCGTCTCCATCATCCCGAGCTGCTGGCCGTGCACGCAGCCGTTCGCGAGCGCGGAGGCGAGGTCGTCGCGCGGGCAACCCCGCCGGTCCTGGATGATGGCGTCGAACATGACGTAGGCCTCCATGGCGAGCTCCGCCAGACCCTTGCTCCGATCGGCGTCACGTTGCAGCTCCGGATCCTCGAAGCCGAACAGCTCGTTGGTGATCCGCAGGATGTCGGACTCCTGGGAACGGGGGACGCCGAGCATGTCCGACAGGATCCGCAATGGATGAGCGGTCGCGACGTCGGTGGCGAAGTCGCACTCTCCCTCGCCCGAGTCGCCGGCCATCCGGTCGACGACCTCGCGAGCGCTGCGGGCGATCGCATCGTCGAGCGTGCTGATCCCGCGCGGTGTGAACATCGGCGCAGCGATGGCGCGGACGTCGTGGTGCTCGGGCGGATCCATGGTGATGATGACCCGCATCGACGCGAGTGCGCTCGCGTTGAGCGCAGCGTCGTCGGCCCTCTTGAGCAGGGTGATACCGCCACTGTTCACGAACCGTTCCGGCTGCGTCGAGATCGTGGTGATGTCGTCGTACTTCGTGATCGCCCAGAACGGCGGATAGCTCCCGGGTTCGCATCGATGCACCGGGGACTCGGCCCGGAGCCGTGTCCAGATGTCGTGCGGGGGTCCGTTCGCGGCATAGTACGCCGAGTCGACGAGTTCTTCCCCGGTGGTGATCCTCATGAATCGGTCCTCTCGATCGGTCTCATCTCGGAAGAACATCCCGTCATGTGACGCGTGTCGTCGAGGTGCTGTTCTCGCCGGTTCGCACTCCCGTGCTCGACACGCGGCCGAATGTATTCGCTGGGCGCTTCGCTCGGCCTGCGCCGGTTGTGGACGACATTCGCGCCACGTCGTGCGAGAAGTCCACGCTGTCGAACACCGGACACCACCCGAGTTCACACCAGGGCAGCGACGCCGTCCCGCTGCGGTCGGCATCCGTCTGCCGTGGGGTGCCAGCGTGAAGCGTTTGGTCGACGACCCGCCGGCGGGCTATCGGTCGAGGGCGCCTTTGCCGGCGAGGATCTTGTCGCGGTACTTGATGATGCGCGCGACCTTGGTGGCCGAGGTCTTGGCTGAGTTGAGCGCGAAGACGTAGCTGCGCTGTCGGCCCGGGGTCAGCAGCGCGTACGCCTGGGCGAGCTCGGGATCGGACTCGAGCGCCTCCACAAGCTCGTCGGGCAGCTCCATCTCGCGCTCGACCTTGGCCGGCTTGATGCCCTGTTCGGCGTAGCCCATCGCCTCGGCGAGGTATTCGCGGATGATCGCCTCCGACGCGACGA
>JBILUM010000245.1:0-4973 GCA_044370995.1 Ilumatobacteraceae bacterium
GCCCGTTGTCGTCGAACTTGAAGCAGTCGGGATGACTGCTGTTGGGCCCCTGCCCGATGAGTGCACCGTGCGGGTCGCGCATCAGCGCGGCATGGAAGAACGTCAACCGGAAGTCCTCTCGGAATGCGCCCATGATCACGACGTTGCGCCCGGCGTGCATGAAGCACGGATGCCCCCACTTGGCGTGCTCCGACAGTCCGGCGTCGAGACAGATCCGCCGCAGTTCGAGCAGTCCCTCGTGCCAGAACTTCGTCGAGCAGTCGGGTGTGGCGAAGCGATCGCAGCGACCGCATCCGCTCTCGAAGTAGTCCTCGACCTTGGTGATCATCGCAGTCATGTCAGTCCTCGGTGTGCGGCGGTGGCGGAGCGCCGGCTGCACGAGGGCGGGTCGGCGCATCGGTGACGAATGTGGGTTCCCGGTCATGCACGCCGGCGGTAGTGACGAGCGAGTCCGGCGGCCTCGTTCGCGATGAGCTCGCGCAACTCGGGTGGATCGAGCACGACGATACCGGCGCCCAACTGCAGCAGATGCCGCGCTGCACCCTCGGGGCTGCGCTCGAAGCGAAGACGGAGCCGCGCCCATCCGCGTTCGTCGCGCTCCACATCGGCCGAGAGCGGGAGCGCCGGGGCGCCCTCGTCCAGGAGCGCCAGCAGCGGTTCGGCTTCGGGCGCGACGGCGACGCTGACGACGTAGTTCGGCAACGAGTCGAGGAAGGCCTGCCGGCGTTCCGTCCACGCAGCGCCGAGGTCGAAGTCGGGTGGTCGCTGGAAGCGGTGGTCGAGCAGCTCCGACGCATCGATGCGCGACAGTCGGAAGAGCCGCGTCGTGCGATCGACGCGAGGGCGTACTCGAGCGAGCACGTACCAGGTGTGGCCCTTCATGATCAGCCCGAGTGGTTGGACGACGACGTCGGTTCCCCGATAGGTGAGGCGCATCTCGCGTGACTCCCAGACCGCGCGGGCGACGTCGGGCAGGGCAGGTGTCTCGTCGGGCACGACGAACCAGTGGGTGGGTTCGACGAGCAGACGATCACGCACGACGCGGGCGGCCCGCTCGGCGCCGATCTCCATCGCCGGCAGCAGGGTCCGGTCGGCGGCTGCCGCGTCGAACCCGAGCTGTGCTGCGATCGCCGGCACCACGGCGAACAGCACGCCGCGCGCTTCGTCCGTGTCGAGACGAGGCATGCCGGCAACGCGGTAGGCGGGGTCGATCCGGATGCCGCCGTTGCGTCCGACCTCCGTGTGGATCGGGATGCCAGCGGCGCAGAGCGCCTCGACGTCGCGGTAGATCGTGCGCACCGACACCTCGAACGCCGCCGCCAACTCGGTCGCGGTGGCACCGCCCTGCAACTGCAGTCGCAACAACAGCTCGACCAGCCGGCTCGCGCGCACCTCCGCACGATATCCGTGAACACTGACATGGGTTGTCAGGGTTCCCTCGTCACGATGCCGGAGTCCCATCGACACGCATCACCCGGAGGAACCTCCCATGTCCCACTCCATTGTCAACCCCACCGAGCTGCACGACTCGACGGCGTTCGGCTACAGCCACACGGTCGGCATCCCTGCCGGCTCCGACCTCGTGCTCGTGGCCGGCCAGTACGCGTCGGGCCCGCACGGTGAGGTGATCTCCGACGTGTTCGCCGAGCAGGTCCAGCAGGCGTTCCGGAACGTCGAGGTCGCCTTGGCCGCACACGGTCTCGATCTCGGTCACGTCGTCCAGCTGCGCACCTACGTCGTCGGCCTCGACTTCGACAAGCTCGGCGCGATCGGACAGACGGTCGGTGGCATCTGGGGCGGCCTCCCGCCCACGCACACCGTGATCGGCGTGGCCGGCCTCGCGCTGCCCGACATCGCGTTCGAGGTCGAGGCGGTGGCCGTGCGCCCCTGAGTGACCCGCGGACCACGTGAGTTCTTGTCGAGCGAATCGGCCATCCGATGCACGATTCGCTCGACGAGAACGCCGGAGTGTCCGTCTGCACGAGCGAGCTGCGCCGACGGCGCGACGGTCAGCGACGGTCAGGCTGTCGTGACGCCGCCGTACTCGGCGCGGATGTCGGCGAGCGGGCGGTCGAGCTGCTCCTCCCACTTCACGAAGTGGATGTTTCTCCACTGCCGTCCCATGATCCAGCCGCCGCTCACCGCGTCCATCGCCGACGTGGCGTGGCGCGGGTTCACGAACGCGATGTGGGCCGTCGTCACGGCGACACGCATGGCGTGGTAGGCGCTCTGCAGTTGGGCGAAGTGGAATCCCGCCATGCCGAGCTCGCCGGCGATGTCGGGCCCGAAGCCGGTGATGGTGTGCAGGTAGTCGTGCAGCGTGTAGCCGCGCACGAAGGCGTAGCGGACGTCGTCGGGCATGCGGTCGAGCCGTCCGCGCTCGAGCAGGCCGTAGAACACGTCGTGTTGTTTCTGGGTGAGGTTGGGTTCGAGACCGTTGTCGACGATCCAGTTCCGATAGGCGTGTCCGAGCGAGCCCTCGGGACAGGCGGCCAGGTCGTCGAGGGTCACCAGCGGTGGCAGGTAGCGCTCGGCGAGGAAGGCATCCGCACCGGGCAGTGCCCGCAGGATGTCGGCGTACTGGTCGATCGCCGACTCCGGCGCCGTCGCCCACCAGTCGTGTACGAGCCCCATGACATGGGTCTTGATCGGGTCGTCGGCGTTCTTCAGGAACAGCTCCGCGATCTCACGATCGATCACGGGCTCGTAGGTGCGGGTGCTCGGCTCGTTCATGCGACCATCTTATTCAGAATTCTTGAACAGGAGAAGAGGCGATCGCGGATGGGTGCCCTACGCTCGCCGCCGTGGCGAGCGAGACGCGCAGACGCATGGCCCGCGACGAGCGGCGCACGAGCCTGCTCGCAGCCGCGGCGCGCGTGGTTGCCGCCCGGTCGAGCGACCGGCTGTCGTTCGAGGCGATCGCCGCCGAAGCGGGCGTGTCGCCCACCCTGCCCTACAAGTACTTCGACTCCCCCGAGGACGTCGCGCTCGAGCTGTACACACAGACCGTCGCCGACGTCGACGCCCGCACCGACGAGGTGCTCGCCGACCCAGGTCGCGCTTTCGACGACAAGGTGCGCGAGACATTCCTGCTGTGGTGTTCGCTCGTCGAGCGCGACGGCTTCCTCTTCGTCCGCCTCGCCGAGGGCGCCAACGCTGCTGCGCTCGATCGAGCAGTGCGCGCACGCCGCGAGCGGACCGTGCAGGTGTGGGCCGAGCAGCTCCGCGTCGAGTTCGCGCTCGACGAGCCGACGGCTCGCATCGTCGCGGCCAGCGTGACCGCCGGGGCCGGCGCCGTCGTGCAACGCGTCTTCACCGACCGCCTCGACCGCAACGACGTCGCCGACCTCCTCGTACGGCTGGCGCGTGCACAGGGAGACGCAGCGCGCCCGTGACCCTCACCCGCCTCGTCCGCGATGGCATCGCCGTGTAGCCGTTACACCTCCACGGTGCAGGACATCGCATCGATGCGCGTCGGAAATCGGTCGAACCAACCTCGTTGTCCGAGCAGCACGGCAAACGGCAGACGCCAGCCCCGACGCGCGACCAGCGGCAGGTTCCACGACACTGCCGCGCCCGAACCAGCCGGTGGATTCAGCCACAAGGTCACGGCGAATACAGGAGCTCGCGCAAAGTGACCCGCGACCGTGAGCCCGACCTCGTACAGGGGTGGGTCGTTGTCGACATCGACGCCTAGCTGGCCGAAGAGCCGAGCATCCGCAACCGAGATCGGTGACCCGGAATCGATCACACCCACCAGCTGGGCGGTTCCGGGCGATCGGAGCAGTGGCACCGCTGGGCGCAAAATGCGGGTTCCGTCAGGGTGCCACGGTTCCTGCAGGTCGACGTGACGAAAGGTCCAGGCCGCCACCTGATCGAACCGGGCGATCAGCCAAGACCGACGAACATCGGCGCATCCGCCTCCGGGACTCGTTGCACGAGGACATCCGGCCGCGGTCCATCGTGTTCGACCAGCGCGAGGAGCTCGTCGAGTTCAGCAGCGTCGGCGACGACCTCGCCATCGGGCGAGAGCGCCACCCAGCGCCCACGGAATCGCTCGATGTTGTCGTCGTTCACAGGGACGAGCCTACTTCTACGGTCCTCCACCATCGTTTCGACGGGCACCGGACGGAGGGCGTGGCCGGTCGCCGACGGCCTCGCGGCCGGCTCGTCGACGAGGGGGTCGTGCCGCCGCGCCGTCCCAGTGTGCTGATGAGGGCCGACCATCCGAGGCACCTCCATGTCACCGCGTCCGGAGTAGCTGTCGGAGGATCTCGGCACCGACGTGGACTCGCATGTCGGGCTGGTCGAGACGCGCCCACAGGCGCTCTTCCGTGACGATCCCTCGTTCGAGCGCATCGAGCACCACCTCGCGGAAGTGGTGTTCTTCGAACGTCGTGGCGAGATCGATGATCGTGCGCTCGGCCGTGGTGCAGGGGATGCCTCGAACCGTCGTGACATCGGTGTCCGGATAGTCACCGAAGTGGACGATCACCGTCGTCCCGCCGACCGATGCTCGACCCATCACATCACCGTTGCCATCCACCCCGATCGGTTCCATCGGCCCCCAGGCTGACGGAACTCGGACCGAAGCCTCCTCGGTCTCGGCCTCGTCCCCGTCCTCGTCGCCCCAGTCGACGTCGTCGTCCCAGTCGTCGAGATCATCCCAGTCGTCGTTCTCGTCGGAGTCGTCGTCGACTTCTTCGTCGAACCGACAGCCACACGACAGCAACTGCCCGCGGCAGTTCGGACACCGCTGGACGTCGCACCCGATGTGGTGCAGCCCTCCCCATCGCACGCCGCAGTCACCGCAGCGCTCCCCCGGGCGGGCCGGCCAACCCGCCTCCTCGCCGAAGCGGATCATCTCCAGTCGGCGACCATGCCGGTGCAGCGAATCGACAGTGCAGGACGCCGCCGTCGTCATCTCGGAATCACAGAACACGCAGATCGTCATCGAGCCTCCAGTACCGAAC
>JBILUM010000393.1:0-3677 GCA_044370995.1 Ilumatobacteraceae bacterium
CGCCCCGCACCCGGGGGTCCCCGCCCTCGCCGGGGCCGCGGGCACGCTCGTGTCGGCCCGCTCGGCGATCGAACAGGTGACGCGGGTCGACGGCGTCGCCGACGTGCTGAGCCCGTCGATGTCGAACATCGAGAACTTCCTGCTGGTCGGCTCCGACAGCCGGGCCGGCAGCGATCCGAACTCGCCCGACTACGGCGGCATCGGCAACGAGTCCGACGTGTCGGGCCCGCCCCGCAGCGACACGATGATGATCCTCCGGCGCGACAAGACGACCGGCGAGGCCTCGCTGCTGTCGATCCCGCGCGACCTGTGGGTCGAGATCCCGGGCCGCGGCAGCCAGCGCATCAACGCGGCGTACAACGACGGTCCGGCCGTGCTCGTCCAGACGATCCAGGGCTCGCTCGGCCTGCCGATCCACCACTACGTCGAGGTCGACTTCTTCGGGTTCAAGGACATCGTCGACGCGATCGGCGGGGTCGAGGTGTGCACCCTCTACCCCATCCGCGACGAGAACACCGGCCTCTACGTCGCCGAGGGCGGGTGCTACCTGTTCGACGGTGTGCAGGCCCTGGCGTACACCCGCAGCCGCCACTTCGAGGAGTACCGCGACGGCGAGTGGCACCAGGACGGTACGGCCGACCTCGGCCGCACGAAGCGCCAGCGCGAGTTCGTGAACACCGCCCTCACCACCGCCCTCGCTCGTGTGAAGGCCGACCCCTTCGTCGCCGGTGAACTGTTGGCGAGCGCCGGCTCGGCGATCCGCATCGACGACGAGCTCGACGTCCTGGCGGCCGCCTCGTCGCTGCGCACCGCCGTCGGGTCCGGCCTCACGTCGTACGCGCTACCCGTGCGCGGCGAGATGATCGACGGCAATGCCGTGCTTTTGCTGGCCGACGGGTCGGAGAGCCTTCTGGCCTATTTCCGTGGTGACGGACCCGCGCCTCCGCCATCGGCCTGAGATGACCGGCCATACTGGGCGCCACTTATGAAGGCCCTCATCCTTGCAGGCGGTGCTGGCACGCGTCTGCGCCCGATCACCCACACGAGCGCGAAGCAACTCGTGCCCGTCGCGAACAAGCCGATCCTCTTCTACGGCATCGAGGCGATGGTCGCTGCCGGCATCGTGGAGATCGGCGTGATCGTCGGCGACACGCGCGACGAGGTGATGGCGGCTCTCGGCGACGGCTCGAAGTGGGGCGCCGAGATCACCTTCATCCCGCAGGATGCCCCGTTGGGTCTCGCCCACTGCGTCCTGATCGCCGCCGACTTCCTCGGCGACGACGACTTCGTCATGTACCTCGGCGACAACCTGCTCGAGCAGGACCTGGGCGCGTTCGTCACGGCGTTCGAGTCCGAGCGCGACGGTGTCGACCCGCCGTCGGCGCAGATCCTGCTCAAGCGCGTGCCCGACCCGCATCGCTTCGGCATCGCCGAACTCGACGCCGCAGGCAACGTCGTCCGCCTGGTCGAGAAGCCGGCCGACCCGCCGACCGATCTCGCGCTCGTCGGCGTGTACCTCTTCGACAAGACGATCCTCGATGCGGTCCGGGCGATCCAGCCGTCACCGCGAGGCGAACTCGAGATCACCGACGCCATCCAGTGGCTCGTCGACCAGGGCAAGCGGGTCCGCCAGGAGGAGCTCACCGGCTGGTGGATCGACACCGGCAAGCTCACGCCGCTGCTCGAGGCCAACCGTCTGCTGCTCGAGAAGATCGAGACGCGCATCGACGGCACCGTCGACGAGTCGAGCGTGCTCGACGGTCGGGTCGTCGTCGAGGCCGGCGCCACCGTCACCAACTCCACGTTGCGTGGTCCGCTCGTCATCGGCGCCGGCGCCGTGATCGAGGACAGCTTCGTCGGCCCGTTCTCCGCCGTGGGCAACGACTGCATCGTCCGCCACAGCGAGATCGAGCACTCGGTGATCATGGGCGGCAGCACCATCCGCGACATCCCCCGCCTCGAGGACAGCCTGATCGGCAAGGACGTCGTGGTGTCGCGCACCCAGGTCCGACCGCGCGCCCTGCGTCTGATGGTCGGCGACCACTGCCAGATCGACGTCGAGTAGCGCTCGTCCGCTCGTCGTCCAGCCAGCCCGTCCGCCCGTCAGCACCGCATCAGGAGTACCCGCCACATGCCCGAGATCCGTCAGAGCGATCGCATCGCCGGCGTCCACATCGTCGAGCCGTCGATCCACGGCGACCAGCGCGGTCTGTTCATCGAGACCTATCGTCGCGAGTGGTTCCCCAACGGCCGCGAGATGGTGCAGGGCAACCGCTCCAACAAGCAGGCCGGGGCGCTGGTGGGGCTGCACTACCACCTCCATCAGGCCGACTACTGGTACTGCCCGGTGGGCACGATCCGCGTCGTGCTGCACGACCTGCGCGACGGCGGCCCGACCGACGGTGCCACCGAGTGCTTCGACATCAGCGGTGAGAACCACCTCGGCGTGTTCATCCCACCCGGCGTCGCGCACGGGTTCGCCGCCCTCACCGACGTCGTCATGACCTATCTGGTCGACGGCTACTACAACCCGTCCGACGAGCTCGGCGTGAAGTGGGACGATCCGGTGATCGCCGCCGACTGGGGCATCACCGATCCGATCATGAGCCAGCGCGACCAGGACAACCCGCTGCGCGCCGACCTGCCGGTCGGTCGTCGCCCCTACTGGCAGATGAGGACCTGATACACGTGAGGCTCGACCAATGAAGCTGTTCGTCACCGGCGGAGCCGGGTTCATCGGCGCGAACTACGTGCGCCACGTGTTGGCCACGACCGACGACGAGATCACCGTCTACGACGCGCTCACGTACGCCGGCAACCTCGAGAACATCCGCGACGTCCTCGACGACAAGCGCTGCCGCTTCGTCCACGCCGACATCTGCGACCAGGACGACGTCCTCGAGGCGATGAAGGGCCACGACGCCGTGGTGCACTTCGCGGCCGAGACGCACGTCGACCGCTCGATCAAGGACGGCCACTCGTTCGTGCTCACGAACTGCTTCGGCACCAACGTGCTCTGCGACGTCGCCCGCCAGGTGGGTGTGCAGCGGTTCCTGCACATCTCCACCGACGAGGTGTACGGCTCGATCGAGGAGGGCTCGTTCAGCGAGACCGATCCGCTCGGTCCGCGCTCGCCGTACTCGGCAGCCAAGGCCGGCAGCGACCTGATCGCGCTGTCGTACGTCACCACCCACGGCCTGCCCGTGGTCGTCACCCGCTGCAGCAACAACTACGGGCCGTACCAGTTCCCCGAGAAGGTCATCCCGCTGTTCACCACCAACCTGCTCGACGGCAAGCAGGTGCCCCTCTACGGCGACGGCGGCAACGTGCGCGACTGGATCCACGTCCACGACCACAACACGGCCGCCGACCTCGTGCTGCGGCAGGGCAACGTGGGTGAGATCTACAACATCGGCGCCGGCAACGAGATCACCAACAAGGAGCTCACCTACCGCCTGCTCGAGCTGTGCGGGCGCGACGAGAGCTTCATCCTGCCGGTCGCCGATCGGCTCGGCCACGACCGGCGCTACTCGATCACCCATGACAAGGTGAGCGCGCTCGGCTGGCGTTGCGAGCACGACCTGGTGCAGGGCCTGGCCGACACCGTCGCCTGGTACCGCGACAACCGGGCGTGGTGGGAGCCGTTGAAGGCGCGGGCCGCGCTGTGAGGGTCCTGG
>JBILUM010000394.1:0-3664 GCA_044370995.1 Ilumatobacteraceae bacterium
GCGACTGGTGCTCACCAAGCTCGGTCTGCGGCGAGGCGAGACCCCGGGCGACGACCTCGGTCCCTACCTCGCCACGCCGGTGGGCCTCACGTCCGCCTTCGTCGACCAGGCCGGCATCGATGCATCGCACCTCGTGGTCGATCTCGGCTGCGGCGACGGGCGACTGCTGGTCGACGCCGTCGAGCGCCACGGCTGCCGCGGTCGCGGCATCGAGCGCGACCGAGGGCTGGTCGAGCTCGCCCGGCGCAACGTGGAGAAGGTCGGGCTCACCGACCGGATCGAGATCGTCCACGCCGATGCGGCGAGCGCACCGCTCGACGACGTCGACGTGGTGCTCGTGTTCCTGCCGGCCGAGGTGGTCGCCCGTCTGATCGGACCGTTGCTCGGACGCCTCCGGCCCGGCACGCGAGTGCTCGCCCACGAGCAGGCCGAGCTGGTCGCACAGCCGGCGCCACAGCGGTCGATGCTGCTCGTCACCGACGACGGCGTCACCGTGGTCCACGAGTGGCGCGCCTGATCTGACGCGCGCTGCGTCGTCGACGGCGCGATCAGGCCTTGGCGTCGGCCCAGCTGTCGACGATCGACACGTCGGCCACGAAGCGCACCCCGGTGCCCCGGAACCAGCGTCCCGACGCCTCATCGAGGCAGGCGTGCACGAGCGACGCCACCCGTTCCGACACCGCGGCGGGCGTGTGCACGAGCAGCTCGTCGTGCAGGCACAGCACGATGCGCGACGCGCTGAGATCGGGGTCGCCGGCGAGGCGTGCCCGCACGGTGGCCGCCCACGCCTTGAACAACTCGGCAGCCGCGCCTTGCACGGTCGCGTTGCGCGCATACCTGCCGCGAGACGCGATCGCGGCGGATGCGGACCGTTCGTCGACCGGTGCATCCGGGTCGGGGATCGCGTCCCACATGGGGATGAGCCGTCCACCGAACGTGCGCAGCTCGCGCCCCTCGCGTCCGGCACGGTCGGCGTCGCGCAGGTACTGCATCGCCACCGGGTATGCCTTGTCCATGCCCTGCAGTGCCTGGCCGGCGGTACCGCTCGTCTGTCCGTACATCGCGGCCAGCACGCCGACCTTGGCGATCGGTCGCTCCACACGCAGACGTTCCGCGACCGGTCGGTAGAGGTCGTCGGCTGCGGTCGCCTGCACGAAGGCGCGATCGCCCGACACGGCGGCGAGCACGCGCGGTTCGATCTGGCCGAGGTCGGCGCGCACGAACGACCAGCCGTCATCGGCGCGCACCGCAGGCCGCAGATCGGCCGGCAGGTTGTGCAGGCCCGCCTGTGCGGTCATGCGCCCGGCCGCCCCGTCGGTGCCGCTCCAGGCGCCGCGCAGGCGGTGGTCGGGCCCCACGTGCTGGTCGAGCCAGCCGTAGCCGAACGTGGTGGCGATCCGTTCGGCCTTGCGCCACTGCAACAACGCCTCGACCACCGGGTGCACGGTTCGCATCTGCTCGAGCCGCCAGGCGCGGGTGTCGGGCACGTCGATGCCCACGCGTCGCAGCATCGACTTCACGTCGGCCGGGTTGCGGAGGTCGAACGTCTGCCCCGGCGGCAGGTGCGCGAGCACGACGGCGTCGCGTTCGGCGCGCAGCCGGTCGGCCTCGCGTTCGTCGGCTGGTCGGTCGCCGACGAGGTCGTGGACGAGCCCGAGCGCGACGCTCATGTCGATCGGCAGGCCGTCGTGTTCGAGTTCGGCGCACAGCATCTCGGCCGCCGACTCCGAGCGGGCAGCGGCGAGCGCATCGCCGGCCGCGGCGATCGATCGCAGCCGCTCCTGTTGGCGGCCCATCACGTCGAGCGCGAGTTCGGCCCATCGCGCCGCGGCCTCGGGTGCGTCGCGCCACAGTCCGGCGACCCACTCGGACCGCAGGAAGCCGTCGGCGCGCACGGCGGGGTGTTCGCCCTCGCCGCTGTCGCCATCGCCCAGGTCGAGCTGGCCGAGCGCCGGTGCCTGGCGGTGATCGAGCCCACGAACCGCCGACCAGATGCGCACCTCGTCGGTGCGCCAACCGCCGACGAGCAACCGGTGCACCGCCGACAGGTCCCAGCACGCGCCGAGCCGCACCCCGTGGCGCACCAGTAGCGAAGCCGGTTCGTTCGACCACCACACCCACCGCGGCCGCACCGCGGCCTCGACCGCCGCGATCACATCGACCGCGTCGACGCCGGAGACACCGACCAGCAGTCCGCCGGGAGCGGCCAGCCCGAGCACGAGACGGCCGTCGTCGCCGTTGGCGAGTGCGAGCCCGACCGGGTCGCCCCGGGCGACCCCGGCATCGACGAGCGCGCCGACGACCGCGGTCGGGTCGTCGTGCAGCGTCACCATCGGTGCCATCCTCGCGGACCGGTGCACCGCCGGCGGTGGTCCCCCCCGGACGCGTGGACCCGGACGAGCACTCAGAGGTGGCGGATGTTCCAGCCGGTGAGGGTGAGCGCGCCGCGGCGCTGCTCGATCAGTGCGATGGTGCCGGTGTCGTTGTAGAACGCCACGCCGGCCGACGGAGGAAGACCGAGCAGCCGTGCGGTGAGGAATCGCGACAGATGGCCATGTGTGAACGCCACCGCCACCCGGCCGGCCGCCACCCGTTCGAGCTTCGCGACGAACGAGTCGCACCGAGCGACGATCGCCGCGACGCTCTCACCGCCCTCGGCACCATGGGCGAACACGCTCCACTCGCCGCCGCGCACCTCGCGGATCTCGTCGTTGCGGAGTCCCTCGTACCGGCCGTAGTCGACCTCGAGCAGCATCGACGTCTCCTCGACCTCGGCGCCGGGCATCGCCTCGGCCGCGGTGTCACGCGCTCGACGCAACGTGCTGCTGAACACGATCGGATCGATCACGCCACCGGGGGAGCGCGATGCGATCAGTTGCGCCAACACCGGCTGCAGCGACGCCGCCTGGTCGACGCCGTCGTCGGTGAGCGGGAGATCGGTGCGCCCGGTGTGCCGTCCGTTGACCGACCACTCGGTGGCGCCGTGGCGGACGAGGAGGACAGCGAGCGGAAGAGCATCGGGCACGGATCGCACGTTACGGTCCCGACCGAGGTGCCCATCGTGTTCGGGGGTAGAACTGATGCGATGTCCCGCTCGCAGACGTTCCGCTCGCTGCGGACCCGGAACGCGCGACGGTTCTTCATCGGGCTCACCATCAGCAACGTCGGCGCCTGGATCCAGTCGACAGCGATGAGCCTGCTCGTGTACCGGCTCACCGGCAAGGCCACCGACGTGGGCATCACCCTGCTCGCGCAGTTCCTGCCGATGCTGCTGCTGGGGGTGTGGGCGGGCGCGCTCTCCGACCGTGTCGACAAGCGGAAGATGGCGATCGTCACCCAGTCGGTGATGGGGGTGCAGGCCGTGGCGCTCGGCGTGCTCGAGCTCGCCGGACTGGTGGAGCTGTGGGTCGTGTACGCGGCAGCGCTCGTGCTCGGCATCGCCGGCGCGCTCGACAACCCGGCGCGCCGCGGCTACGTCGTCGAACTCGTCGAGCCGGTCGACATCCCGAACGTGCTCGCCCTCAACACCGCGGTGATGACCGGCAGCCGCATCTTCGGCCCGGCGATCGCTGCCGCGCTCATCGGCCCGCTCGGTGCCGGCTGGCTGTTCATCCTCAACGGCATCACGTTCCTCGCGATCCTGTGGCCGTTGATCACCGCCGAC
>JBILUM010000042.1:0-9838 GCA_044370995.1 Ilumatobacteraceae bacterium
TTGATGAGGCCGGGCGTGGTGATCAGGTTGGTGATGCCCGACACGCCCTGGAGCAGGACCTCGTCGGCCATCTTGAACGCGTTGAGCACGCTGGTCTTCTCGTTGGCCACCGTGAGCAGGCGGTCGTTCGGGATGACGATCAGCGTGTCGACCTTCTCCTTCAGCTTGGCCACGCCGGTGTCGGCCTGCACCGCACGACGGCGACCCTCGAAGCTGAACGGCCGGGTGACGACACCGATGGCGAGCGCACCCAGGGTGCGCGACACCTCGGCGATGACGGGCGCTGCACCGGTACCGGTGCCACCGCCCTCGCCAGCGGTGATGAACACCATGTCGGCGCCCTTGATCATCTCCTCGATCTCGTCCCGATGTGCCTCCGCTGCGGCACGACCCACCTCGGGGTCGCTGCCGGCACCGAGGCCACGAGTGAGATCACGACCGATGTCGAGCTTGACGTCGGCATCGCTCATGAGCAGCGCCTGGGCATCGGTGTTCACAGCGATGAACTCCACACCCTTGAGCCCGGCATCGATCATGCGATTGACGGCGTTCACGCCACCGCCACCCACCCCGATCACCTTGATGACGGCGAGATAGTTCTGTGGGGCGCCGGCCATCAGCGTGACCTCCAGCTTTCGTGACTTGGTGCGAACCCGCTCTGAGCGGGCGCAACGGCGAACATGACGGACAACATGACCCTGCGATCGTAACGAGTGGAGGTTGGCTCCCGCGCAACCCGACCTCGCCTGACCCCGAGGGCCTTCGGGCGACAGTCTGGCACGTCCGGGTGCCCGAAACTGGGAGTGCCCCGCTCAGCGAGCTGCAGTGAGCTGCGGCGAGCTGCGGAGGAGGGGCCGACACGGGGTCAGCCGATGACGTCGTCGGTCGAGACATCGATCTTCGCGGTGTCGTCGAGACCGTCGCGCACCAGTTGCAGGAGTCGGGCGAGCTTGCCGTCGAGGCCGTTGAAGCTGCCGATGCGTACCTCGACCAGGGGCGGCTCCGAGGGCGTCGCCTCCGGGTCGACGGGGGCCTCCGGGTCGACCGGTGCGATGTTCTGCACGATCAGTCCGAGGTCGCCCGTCGTCGGGTCGAGTGTCGCCGCCACGGTGATGGAGCGGATCTCCGCCGGCAGGGCTCCGACCAGCTGCGCGGCCGCCGAGTACTGCGCACCGGCCGACGAGCCCGCCTCGAGATCGGGGCCGACGCCGTCGATCAGCATGTAGTTCGACGGTCGACCGTCGAGCACGTCGAGCACGAAACCGTCACGGTCGATCACCCGGTAGCGGGTGTCCGATCCGACGAAGGTGGCGAGCGGTTGGCGCTCGCGCACGTCGATGAGCACCCGGTTCGGGAAATCGGTCGTCACGAACGCCCGCTCGACCCACGGCAACGACTCGAGCTCCTCCTCGGCAGCCCTGGTGTCGACGAGGAGGACGGGCTCGCCCATCATCCGGTCGATCACGGCCTGCATCCGGTCGCCGTAGCGCGCCTCGGTGTACGGAGCACCTTGGACGTCGACACGTTCGACCGCGAAGAGGCTGGAGGAGAACACGGCGAGGACGGCGACGATCACGACGACCACGGCGGCAACGGCGCCGACCCACAGCAGCCGCTTGCGTCCCTGGGCTCGCTTCACCGCGATGCGACGGGCACGGACACGCGGGTCCATCGAACGGCTCGGCACCTCGACCGCGTCGAAGGCGCCCGATGCCTCGAGCTCGTCCCCGATCACGATCGTGCCGCGCGCATCGGAACCGTCGGGGGCGACGTCTGGGACGCGCGTGCTGCGGTCGGTCGGGTTGCGCGACGACGAGGTGTCGCCCTCGTCGAGGTAGATCGCGTCGGGCAGCGAGTCGTCGCCACCGATCACGATCGTGGGACGGCCGGGACGTGCCGGTGCCCGGACCCCGGCAGGGCCGCCGGTGGACCCGAGCCCTGCGTCGCCGATCCCCAGGTCGTCGCCTGGTGCCGCAGGGAGGTCGTCGGGCAGACCGCCGACCGGCTGGTCGGCGCCGCGCCCGGATGTCGAGGGGCCCGTGGTCGCTGCGCCGCCGGTCGCACCACGGGGCACGATCCGCACCTCGGGCGTGTCGAGCACCCACGCTGCGGTGGCGTCGGTCAGCCCGGTCGGCCCGGTCGGCCCGGTCGGCGTCGACGTTCGAGGGCTGGTGATCCGGGTGCCGAACAGCGAGTCGTCGTCGAGATCGGCAGGTGGCAGCCCGTGCAGACCCGCCGGTCCGCCCGATCCACCGAGTCCGTCCAGCCCGTCCACGTCGTCGAACCCGTCCAGATCGTCGAGATCCGCCAGTGGGAGGTCGTCGAAGGTGAGGTCGAGCGTGCCGTCGAACGTCGGGTCGACGGTGGGATCGACGAGCGGGTCGTCAGGCCGGACAGGACCCGTCGCCGGCGTCCCGGTGAACGCCATGCGCAACTCGTCGAGGACCACGTCGGGCACGTCCTCGCCCCGCGCCGGCGTGGGCTCACCCGGCCGGATCACCACGTCTGGCACCTCGGGGAGCGGACCCGACGACCCCGCGGCCGCGGTGTCACCCGGCGTGGCACCTGGTTGTCCCTTCGACCGACGCCAGTTCACCATGTGACACCCGCACCGTGATCGGTCTCGATCCCGTCGAAACCGACCAGTCGCACCTCGCTGCGCATCACGTGCCCGGTCTCAGCCGCCACGCGCGACCGCACCAGGTCGATGAGGCGCACCACGTCGATGGCATGGCCACCGTCGTCGGCCTGGATGAAGTTGGCGTGCTTGTCGCTCACGTGTGCCGATCCCAGACGGTGGCCGCGGAGCCCGCACCGATCGATCAACTCGCCCGCCGTCACTTCCCCCGGTACCGGGTTGACGAACACCGAACCGGCGTTCTGACCACCGGGCTGGTGCTCGCGACGCCAGCGGACGATCTCGTCGAGCTCGACCTCGCCCCGCTCACGGTCGCCTGGAGACAACTGCAGGCGCGCCGAGAGCACGACCTGATGATCGGCCAGATCCGATCCGCGGAAGCGCAACCCCAGCGCACCGGCAGGGAGCGACCGCCGCTCGCCCCGGTACAGGTCGAACAGATCGACGTCGATCAACGACGCCGCCATGTCCGATCCGTGCCCGCCCGCGTTCATCCGGACACCACCGCCCACCGACCCGGGCACCCCGACGGCCCACTCGAAACCGGTCAGCGCCGAGGCGACGGTGCGCCGGGCGAGCACCGGCAGCGCGACCGCTCCCCCGGCCTGCACCACGGTGCCGTCGATGGCGATGTCGGCGCCGAGGTCGCCCAACGACACGGCGACGCCACGGAACCCCTCGTCGGCCACGAGCAGATTGGAGCCACGACCCACGACGAGCACCGGCAGGTCACCCCGCCGACATGCCTCGGCGACGAGCGCCAGGTCGCCGAAGGACCGGGGACGGACGAACAACGCCGCAGCGCCGCCCACCCGGTACGTCGTCATCGGGCCGAGCGGCACCTCGTGAGCGGCCAGATCGCCGAGCACCTCGGCAGCGAGCGTCACGCCGTCCGGATCACCGGGTACCTGTCGCGTCATCCGGCGGCCCCCGGCTCGAAGCGGTCCGCGCGACGCTCGATCACCTCCGACGGGAACGAGGCGATGTCGCCGCACCCCATCGACACGCAGACGTCGCCGTCGCGCAGTTCGCCGGCCACCCAGTCGATCAGGTCCTGGCGCCGCGGCAACCACACCACCCGCGTGTGCGGATGGGCGTCGAGCACCGCGTTGACGACGAGCTTGCCGGTGATGCCGGGGATCGGCGTGGTCCCGCTCGCGAAGATGTCCGTGAGCACCACGATGTCGGCATCGACGAACGCGTTCGCGTACTCGGGCCACATGACGGCCATCCGGTTGAAGCGGTTGGGCTGGAAGACTGCGATCACTCGCCGCCACCCGTCGCCGCTGTGGCGCGCCGCCGCGAGGTCGGCCGCGATCTCCGAGGGCAGGTGCGCATAGCTGTCGACCAGCGTCGCCCCACCCGAGTTGCCGCGGATGTCGAAGCGACGAGCGACCCCGCCGAAGCGAGCGAGCGCAGCAGCGGCGTCGTCGAACGGCACGCCGATCGCGAGGGCCAGCGCCAGCGCACCCGTGGCGTTGCGCACGTTGTGGATCCCGCGCAGCGGCAGCTCGACCGTGCCCAACCGTTCGCCGTGGCGTTCGACCGCGAACCGGTGCGCGCCGTGCTCGGCCACCACGTCGACCGCACGCACGTCGGCGCCCTCACCGGTGCCGTACGTGATCGCACCGGTGGCCCGGTGTGCCTCGGCGAGCCGACGGCAGACCGGATCGTCGATGCACAACACCTTCGGCCCGGGCACCTGCGACAGGTACCGGTCGAAGCTCTCCTCGATCGCGGAGAACGATCCGTAGTGATCGAGGTGGTCGATCTCGACGTTCGTCAGGACGGTGCCCTCGAGCGGCAGCTCGAGATGCGTGCCGTCGCTCTCGTCGGCCTCGACGACCAACCAGTCGCCGCCGGTCCACTGGGCGCCCGTGCCGGTGTCGGTGACGTCGCCACCGATCACGAAGCTCGGACGCAGACCCGCCTCCGCCAGCATCAGCATCAGCATCGACGTCGTCGTGGTCTTGCCGTGCGTGCCGGCGACCGCCAGCGAACGCGCCTGCGCGCAGATCGATGCCAACATCCCGGCCCGGCGAAGGGTCGTGACCCCGGTGGTGCGGGCCTCGTCGAGTTCGATGTTCCGCTCGGGCACCGCAGTGCTGTAGGTGACCGCGTCGCAGCCGTCGACATGGTTGCGCTGATGGCCGACGTGCACCGTGACACCGCCTGCGCGCAGGCGGTCGAGCACCGGGCGCTCACGGATGTCGCTGCCGCTCACGTCGTGGCCCATCTCGGCGAGCACGACCGCGATCGCGCTCATGCCCGGCCCACCGACGCCGACCACGTGCAGGCGCTGCGGCCGGGACAGGTCGAGCGGCGCCTCGGGGACACCGGCCGTGCGGCCCGGAGCGCTCACCGCGTCCCCGCCCCGCTGCCGGCGGCGATCTCGTCGACGAGATCGATGAGCGAGTCGCCGCGATGACGCGCGCCCGCGGCGTGCGCGGCGGCGGCCACGTCGGCGAGGCGTGCCGGATCGTCGATCAGCGGCGTCACGAGGTCGGTGAGCGATCCGACCGAGAGCGAGCGCTCCTCGAGCAGGATCGCGGCGCCGACGTCGCTCAGCGTGCGAGCATTGTCGAGCTGGTGGTTCTCCGCGGCGCCGGGCCACGGCACCACGATGGCCGGCGTCCCCGTGGCCGCGAGCTCGGCGATCGTGCTGGCGCCGGCGCGGGTGATCATCAGGTCGGATGCGGCGTAGAGCTGGGGCATGCGGTCCTCGTATCCGATCACGCGGTACATGATGCCCGCTGGGTCGGTGCGCGAAGGTGGCGCGTCGGCGAGCCACCGGTCACCGACCACGTGGTGGACGACCACGTCGGACCGGTCGGACCAGGCCTCCACCAGACCGGCGACGGCGTCGTTGATCGCCTTGGCGCCGAGCGAGCCACCGAAGACCGTGATCAGGAATCGGTCGACCGGAAGCCCGAGTTCGGCCCGCGCGGCGGCTCGATCGCGGGCCCGATCGACTGCGATGACCTCTGGCCGGATCGGGGCGCCGGTGAGCCGGGCACGCGGCAGGGGCGAGTCGGGGAAGGCCGCGGCGACGGCGGCCGCACCCCGCGCCGCCAGCTTGGAGGCGAGCCCGGGGCGCAGGTCGTAGCTCACCACGACGACGGGGATCCGCAGGCGACGTGCCGCGAACGTGGCCGGCATGCTGGCGTATCCGCCGACGTTCACCACGACCGCCGGCCGGAGCTCGCGCAGCACCCGCCGCGCCCGACGCGTGGCGCCGATGAGCTTGGGCAGCACCGCAAGGTTCCGGCGGGTGAGCGACCGCTGGAGGCCGACCACGTCGAGCAGCGTGAAGCCGTACCCGGTGGGCGGGAGCAGGCGCGACTCGATGCCGCGCTCGGTGCCCACGTAGTGCAGGGTCGACGCCGGGTGGCCAGCCGCGACCAGGCGATCCATGATCGCGAGCGCCGGCAGCACATGGCCCGAGGTGCCGCCTCCGGTGACCACCGCGTGGGCCCGCCCCGGCGTGGCGTCGCCATCTGCGGCCCGACCGTCGGTGGGGCCGCTCGCCCGGCCGGCCACGCCGGTCACGCCGGTCACTTCGCGTGGCGGGCGACGTTCAGGAGCAGGCCGGCCGCCGCCATGCACACGAACAGCGAGCTGCCGCCCGCCGAGAAGAAGGGCAGCGTGAGTCCCGTGACCGGCATCAGGCCGGTGACGCCGCCGATGTTGATCACCGTCTGCACGACGAGCCAGCCGATGATGCCACCGGCCAGCAGGCTGCCGAAGCGGTCGCTCGCTGCCAGCGCCACCTGGATTCCGCAGTACGTGAGCACGAGGAACCCGCCGACCACGGCGACGACGCCGATGAGGCCGAGCTCCTCGGCGACCACGGCGAAGATGAAGTCGCTGTGCGCCAGCGGCAGGAAGTCGCCGAGCTTGTTGAGGCCACGGCCAGGTCCGGCCCCGGTCGTGCCACCCTGGGCGATGGCGATCATCGCCTGGTACGTCTGGTAGCTGAGGTGGTCGCGGTTGCCGGCGACGTCGAGGAACGCCGTGAACCGGTTGATGCGCCGCTGGCTCGACATCACGAACAGACCGGCGGCGCCGATTCCTGCTGCGCCGGCCACCGCCATGGGCACGAGCGGTGTGCCACCGACGAACGCGACCGCGAAGACGATGCCGGCGAGCACGATCGCCGAACCGAGGTCGCCCTGCAGCAGACAGAGACCGGCGGCGAGGGCGGCGACCATCAACGTCGGCTTGAGCGTGCGGCTCAGCTCGTGCATCTCCGACTCGCGCTTGGTGAGCAGGTCGGCGCAGTAGAGCAGCACGGCGAGCTTCAGGAACTCGCTCGGCTGCAGGCTCAGCGATCCCAACGACACCCAGGCGCTGGCGTCGTTCACCTGCATGCCCACGCCAGGCACGAACGGCAACAGCATGAGCCCCGTCGAGATCGCGAGGCCCGGCACGACGAATCGGCGCCACGACTGGTACGGGATGCGCGCGCAGATCCACAGTGCGACCGCGCCGAGGATCGCCCACACGACCTGCCGGTTGAACGTGCGCCACGGCGACTCACCCTGGTGGAAGAGCCGGATCGACGACGCCGACAGCACCATCACCAGACCGAGCATGGTGAACACGGTGACGATGAGGGCGATGACGTAGAAGGTGGTCGGCGGCGGGCCGATCTCCTTCGGTGCGCCTGCCGTCGGGTGACGACGGAGGGCGGCGGCCCGTTCGGCGGCCTGGCGGCGCCTGACGGCGATGTGGGGAGCAGTGGTGCTCACGTCGGTCCTCCGGTGGGGGTGCCCGGGGTGCCCGGGGTGCCCGGGGTGCCTGGGGTGCCCGGGGTGCCTGGCGTGAGGGCGTGATCGGACGATGAACGGTCGGACGAGGGGGCCAGCGCGGCGACGAGACGGCGGAAGTCCTCACCGCGGGCCGGGTACCCGCCGGACGGATACCAGTCGAAGCTCGCGCACGCAGGCGAGAGCAGCACGACATCGCCGGGACGGGCGGCCGTCCGGGCCAGCGCGACGGCCTCGGCCATCGAGGTCGCACGCGACACGGGTCGGATGCCGTCGAACGCCTCGGCGATCTCGTCGGACGCCTCACCGATCGCGACGACGGCACGGATGCGGGCCGCCTCGCCGGCGAGCGATCCCAGATCGAGTCCCTTGTTGCGCCCGCCAGCGATCAGCACGATCGAGCCGAACGAGCGGATCGCCGTCAGGGCCGCGTGCGGCGACGTCGCCTTCGAGTCGTTGAACCACTCGACCCCGTCGATCTCACCGAGCGGCTCGATGCGGTGCGGCGGGACGCGGAAGTCGGCGAGGCCGGCGTCGATGCGATCGGCCGCGACCAACCCGCTCTCGATGCACGCCGCCGCCGCCGCGAGCGCGTTGGACAGGTCGTGCGGGAACCGGCGGCGCAGCGACGACACCGACGCGTAGGCGCCCGACGCAGCAGCCAGCCGGCGGGCGTCGCCCGACGAGGTGAGGTCGCCGACGATGCGGTGGTCGCCGTCGGCGAGGCCGAACGTGACATGGCGGGCGTTGGCATCCGCGAGCCGGCGCATGACGACGGCGTCCTGCGTCCATCCGACGGCGACGTCGGTCGGCCGTTGGTGCAGCCAGATGTTCGCCTTCGCCTGCTCGTAGGAGTTCATCGAGACGTGCCAGTTCTGGTGGTCGGGCGCGAGGTTGAGCCAGATCGCCGCCTCCGCGCGGAACGACCGGATCCATGACAGGCGGAAGCTGCTGCACTCGACGGCGAACGCGTCGACGTCGTCGTCGAGCGCGGCGACGAACGGAACCTCGGTGTTGCCGACCGCCGCCGTGCGCAGCCCACCTACGGTGAGCAGCGACGCCGTGAGCATCGTCGTGGTCGTCTTGCCGTCGGTCCCCGTGATCGCGATCATCGGCCGCGGGCCACCGGGGCGTTCCTGCTCCCACTCGTGGGCGAGGTCGATCTCGGTGCGCAGCGGCACGTCGGCCGCGAGCGCGGCCCGGACCAGCTCGTGGGTCTCGGGCACGCCTGGGGCCGGAGCGACGAAGTCGACCTCGCCGAGCAGCCGACCGATCATGTCGGCGTCGGGCCGTTCGACGAGGTCGGTGCCCAACTCACCGGCGAGCTCGCGCTTGGCGTCGTCCGGACTGTCATCGGCGACGAGCACCCGGTAACCGCGGGCGACGAGCGCGCGGGCCACCGCTGCACCGGCGACGGCGACGCCGTGGACGAGTGCCGTGGTGCCGGCCGTGCGCGAGCTCAACGCAACCCTTCGAGCCGTGTGAAGTCGCCGATGAAGATCGCGAGCGCGGTGGCCACGCACGCGCCCTGGATGATCCAGAAGCGGATGATCACCGTCGTCTCGGGCCAGCCGAGCAGCTCGAAGTGGTGGTGGATCGGCGACATGCGGAACAGGCGCTTCTTGCGACCCGACGCCTTGAAGACACCCATCTGGATGGCGACCGAACCGGCCTCCATCACGTTGATGCCGCACAGCAGCAACAGCAGCATCTGGGTGTTGGTCCCGAGGGCCAGCAGCGCGAGCGCCGACCCCACGCCGAGCGCGCCGACGTCGCCCATGAAGATGCGCGCGGGCGCGGCGTTGAACCAGAGGAAGCCGGCGCACGCCCCGGCGAAGCCGGCGGCCACGGTCGCCAGGTCGAGCGGGTTCACCACCGCGGCGTAGATCTCCGGGTTGCGGAACGCCCAGTAGGCGATGATCGCGAACGCGACGAAGGCCATCATCGCCGACCCGCCCGCCAGGCCGTCGAGACCGTCGGTGACGTTGACGGCGTTGGTGGTGCTCCAGATGATGATGCCGGCCCACACGATCCACACGACCGTGTTGAGCGTCCACCCCGGATACGTCGCCCGCGTGGTGGAGAACGTCTCGCTGATGCCGGTGCCGGCGGACAACCAGGCCGCCACGCCGATGGCGAGGCCGAACGTGATCCAGCTCTTGCGCTTCCAGAAGATGCCCCGGTTGTGGGCCTTGGTGATCTTGATGTAGTCGTCGAGGAACCCCATCACCGACATGATCAGGATGCCGCACCACATGATCATCGCCTGGGTGGAGAACACCAGGCCGTCGCGCACGTGGGCCACCATCCACCCGACGAAGGCCGCCGCGATGATGGCGAGACCGCCCATCGTCGGCGTGCCCTGCTTTGCCATGTGGTGCTCGGGGCCGTTGTCCTCCTTGCCGAGGATCGGCTGCCCCTTGCCGCGGTT
>JBILUM010000395.1:0-3643 GCA_044370995.1 Ilumatobacteraceae bacterium
GGCACGGCGATCGCCCCCGGGGCACACACCGGGGCACACCAGCTCGGTCGTCAGCAGCAGCACCGAACGGCTGATCGTGGCGGGCGACGCGCTGCACTGCCCGGCACCGGCCGCACGGCTCCTGCCGGCAACGGGACCTCGGCGCTGTCCGGATGACACGGGGGACGGGAAGGGGAGGACCGATGAACACGATGGAGATCCGCGACGACCTGGCGGCGGCGCAGGCCGCCGCCTGGCGGCACGTCACGACGCCCGGCACGTGCTGGAGCGGTGCCGAACGCGCGGCGATGGCCAACGTCGCGCTCGCTGCGCTCGACGACCCCGATCCGCTGCCACCGTGGGTGACGCCGTCGTCAGCGGGCCGCTCGATGCCGGGTACGGAGGCGCTCCCCGCCCTCGTGAGCGATGCGGTGTACCGCATGTCGCGCCACGCTGCGACCCTCACCGAGGAGTGGTATCGAACGCAGATCGCGGCCGGGATCGATCCGGTGGCCTACGTGGAGATGGTCGGCGTGGTCGTGGCGGTCGCCGCGGTCGACGGATTTGCCCGTGCTGCGGGCTCCGAGCGACCGCCGCTCCCGCCGGCCGTCGACGGTCCGCCCCGCCGGGAGCATCCCGCAGTGGAGTCTGCGACGCTGAACTGGGTGGTCGTCGCTGCGCCGGCGGATCGGTCGGCGGCCGTCGTGCAGGGGTTGAGCGCCGTCCCCGAGGAGTTCGCCAACCTCGAACGCCTGGCAGCGGCGCAGTACATCCCGATGTTCGAGATGGACGATCACGCTTGGAACCGCGGCACGCTGTCGCGTCCCGACATGGAGCTCGTGGCCGCGCGGCTGTCCGCAGCGCGCGAGTGCTTCTATTGAACGACCTGCCACGAGGTGATGCTCCGTGAGAGCGTCGATGCCCTGCCGCCCACGATGGCGGATGACGACGCAGCGGCGACGTCGCGCGCTCGGCTGCTGGAATCGTTCGTGGATGCGGCCGTCGGCGACGACCCCGACAGGGCCGAACGGTCGCGCCGGGCGCTGGTCGAGGCGTTCGGACCGGAGTGGCTCGTCGATGCCGCAGCGGTCGTGGCGAACTTCGAGATGATGACACGCCTCGCCGACGGCACCGGTGCACGTCTGCGCCCTGCACAGATCGAGGCCACGGCGATGCTGCGCGCCGAGCTCGGCATCGACGCGTTCGCCTCCCGCCGCTGACCACCGCTGACCACCGCTGACCACCGCTGACCACCGCTGACCACCGCTGACCACCGCTGACCACCGCTGACCACCCCTCGACGCATCCGGTGCGAACCGGGGATCGCAGCCGATGGCTACAGTCAGATCATCAACGTCCATCCGCCCAACGTCGGTCACACCGGCCGTCTCCCCGGCGTCTACTGGCGACTGTGGACCGCCGCTGCTGCCTCGCGGGTCGGCTCGCACATGACGGCCTCGGCGCTGCCGCTGCTGATCCTCGAGCTCACCGGCGCGCAGAGCCAGGAGCACGTGCTCGGGCTGGTGGCCGCTGCCGCCGCACTGCCGGCCGTGCTGCTCGCCATCCCGAGCGGGGTGGGTGCCGATCGCTTCGACCGGCGCCGGTTGCTGATCGGCTCCGATGTCGCGAGCGGCGTGGTGCTCGCCGGGCTGGTGGCGTTGATCATCACCGATCACCTCGAGGTGCCGGTGCTCGTGGTCGCCGCGTTCGTCCTCGGTGCGACCGCAGCGCTGTTCACCGCTGCCGTGCAGCCCGTGATCCCCTCGATCGTCGCCGACCACCAGCTCGACGAGGCCAACGGCAAGCTCGCAGCCGCCGCCGACGGCACCGAGTTCGTCGGGACCCCGCTCGGGCCGCTGCTGTTCTCGATCAACCCGTGGACGCCGTTCCTCGTGGACGCGGTGTCGTTCGTCGGTTCGGCTCGTCTGCTGCGCACCCTGCCGCCGCAACCCCCGGCGGAGTCGGCGACACGCGAGCAGTCGCGCCTCAAGCCCGCCATCGAGCTCGTGCGCGGATCCCCGTCGCTGATGCGGATCTGGGTCGCGCTCGGCCTGCTGTCGCTCACCGGTGGTCTGGTGTTCACCGTGTTGCCGATCATCCTCCGACAGCAGGTGGGGGTGTCGCTCGGGTGGTACGGGGCGATGATGACGCTGGTGGCGGTCGGATCGACCGCGGCTGGGATTGCGTCGGGCCGGGTGATCACCCTGTTCGGCCACCGGACCACCCTGGCGCTCGTCATCGCGATCAACGCTGTCAGCTACGTGGTGCTGGGCATCACCGAGCGGTGGGTCTGGGCCGCCGTGGCCCTCACGCTGTGGGGGGCGAGCGTGACGCTGGGGGGCGTGGTCACGATGACGATCCGCCAGCGGCTGATCCCCCCGCACCTCGCAGGTCGCACGCTCGCGCTGTTCCAGTTCGTGCTCGCCCTCGGCGGCCTGCTCGGCGGCCTGGCGGCAGTGGTGCTCGCCGACGTGTTCGATGCGGGGTCGATGGCGGTGCTGGCTGGCTGGATGCAGATGCCGGTACTGATCCTCCTGCTGCGGGGTCTGCCCGTCCGCCCGTCGATCAGCGGGCCGCCGCCCGGGGGCTGACGCGCAACGACCGGCCCGAGGGCCGGTCGTGCATCGAGATTTCTCGAGATGTCAGGTCCACTTTGCGCCCTTGGCCATGCCGAGCCCCCTTCCTGAGTCGTCCACAGATAGTGAGGCGACTTTACCGTTTCTTGAGGAACCCTTGTCCAATCGTAGAGGATCGACGGCGTCGGGTCCGGGAGGAGCAACGACGTCACCGGTCGACTCAGATGCAGAGGGCGTGTATCGCTGCGCCGATCACTTGCTCGCGAAGCATCGCCCCGACGGCCGCTCGGCCGTCACCGCCCTGCGGCGTGTTCGCCGGCGAGCCAGCCGAAGGTGACGGCCAGGCCGAGGGTGGTGCCGCCACCCCAGTAGGCCTGCCCGGCGGGCGAGGCGATGCAGTTGCCCGCACCGTAGAGGCCGTCGATCGGGCTGCCGTCGGGCCGGACCATCCGCCCGTGGGGGTCGATCATCGGGCCGCCCTTGGTGTCGAGCGTGCCGGCCACCAGCAGCACGGCGTGCCATGGTCCGGCGTGGTCGAACGGGTGCATCGTCGGGTTGGGGAACTCGTCGCTGCGCGGCGCGCCGCTGCGCGCCCGTTGGGTGCGGGTGGCGCCGCGGTGGAAGTCGGAATCGACACCCGACCGGGCGAACGCGTCGAACCGCTCGATCGAGGCCTGTGCCTGCGCGGCCCAGTCGTCGGCAAGACGCAGGCCCGGGAAGCGGTCGTGGTGGCGGGCGAGACGCGCGTCGATCGCGGCAGCAAGCGCCTCGAGCGTGTCGTCCACCAGCTCGTGGTGATCGTTGCCGCCAACGCGGGCGAGCGGGTTGCCGCCGCCCTCGTCGATGGGTGCATCGCCCGGCATCGCCCGGCAACGTTCGCTCACCGACTCGTCGAACACCATCACCAGCACGCGGGCCGGGTACTCGCCGCGGGCCTCGTCCCAGCGCAGCATGGCCCGCGTCATCTCGTTGTAGGTGACCTTCTCGTTCACCACCCGGTGGCCGAGACGGTCGAGCAGCACCATCGAATCGCCCGGCAACCGGAAGGCACCGCTGGCCGGCGCCGCACCGTGGTCGAGCACCATCGG
>JBILUM010000396.1:0-3642 GCA_044370995.1 Ilumatobacteraceae bacterium
GTGCGCACCATCGACTCGATCGTCGCCCCGCCGTCGCTCCACCTGCTGTGCATGTGGCAGTCGCCCTTCAAGGCATCGAGGTACGCCTGCGCGGCCGGGTTGATCTCGACCTGCGTCTCGGCCTCGATCTTGAGCAGGTACGCGGGGATCTCGCCGGTCTCCTCGCTCTCGATCGCCTCGCGGATCAGCCTCGCCGAGGCGTCACCGACGCCGGGCAGCTCCTTCAACGAGCCCGCCGCGACCCGGCGGTGCAATTCTGCCGGCTCGATCGACGCGATGGTCTCCATCGCCCCGGCGAACGCCTTGACCTTGAATCCGTTGGCGTGTGCCCGGTCGAGGCAGTGCATCACACGCTCGAACGCGGCGAGAGGGGTCATGAACCAACTGTAGACGTGGTGCACGCACCGGTCCGGGCGAGTCGGGTCCCCGACCGCCCACCGACCAGGCCGACCTCACGCCGATAGCCTCGGATGTTCGTATGGAACGCTTCGGTCTGGTCGGTCTCCCCAACGCGGGCAAGAGCTCGTTGTACAACGCCCTCACCGGAGGCGGTGCGCTCGCCGCGCCCTACGCCTTCGCGACGAAGGACCCCAACATCGGGGTGGCCAAGGTGCCCGACGATCGGCTCGACCGGCTCGCCGAGATGTCGAAGTCGAAGAACGTCGTGCACGCCTCGGTGCAGGTGGTCGACATCGGCGGCCTGGTCGAGGGCGCATCCAAGGGTGAGGGCCTGGGCAACAAGTTCCTCGCCAACATCCGCGAGGTCGACGCGATCGTGCTCGTGCTGCGGGCCTTCGAAGACGACGACGTCACGGGCCCCAGCGATCCGCTCGACCACCTGCGCGTGGTCGAGATCGAGCTCGCCCTCGCCGACCTCGAGACCGTCGAGAAGCGCCTCAACCAGGCCACCCGCCAGTCGAAGCTCGACAAGGGACTCGGCGACGAGATCGCCGTGCTGCAGAAGGCCTACGACGCACTCAGCGACGGCAAGCCGCTCTACCGCGCCGGACTGAAAGCCGACGAGCGCGAGATGCTCGCCCCACACTTCCTGCTCACCAACCGCCGCGTGCTGGTCGTGGTGAACGTGGGCGAGGCCGACATCGACCGCGTCGCCGAGGTCGAAGACCGGGTGCGCGCCGAGATGACCTCGGCGGGCGACAACGTCGAGGTGATCGGCATGTGCGTGCAGCTCGAGGCCGAGGCCGCCACCATCACCGATCCGGCCGAGCGGGCCGAGATGCTCGACGGTTTCGGCTTGGGCGAAGGCGCCCTGTTCCGCATGGTGCGTTCGGCGTACCACCTGCTCGGGCTGCGCACGTACTTCACCACCGGCGAGAAGGAGAGCCGGGCGTGGACGTTCTACGCCGGCTCGAGCGCACCCGAGTGCGCCGGTCGCATCCACACCGACTTCCAGCGCGGCTTCATCAAGGCCGAGGTCATCCACTGGGACGAACTGCTCGAGATCGGCAGCTGGACCAAGGCCAAAGACGTCGGCAAGATCCGCATCGAAGGCAAGGAGTACCACCCCACCGACGGCGACGTCATGGAGTTCCGCTTCAACGTCTGACCGATCCGGCCCGGCGTCGATCAACCGCCCGGATGGCCCGACCCGCCAGCAGCGTCGCGGGCGTCTGGGTCTCGGCGGCGGGAGCGTCGGACGGCAGCGCGAAACGAGTGGCGCGTCTGTGAGACGAGTTGCCGGGCCGTGGCACGTGTGCTCTTGACGAGCTTCGACGACGCCAGTCGTGCACGCCGGCCGACGGCCCTCACCGGTTCGAGTGCGCCACCCGCGTATGACGCCGCAGCACGCACCGCCGCGGCGACGCGATGAACGGCTCCCTTGACCATGCGGCAAGCGCCCAGAATCGGTCGTGCCGCCACTCGTCCTCCGGCAGCGACGACGTGTCCGGCTCGGCCGACGAGCGCTCCGGCCGCGCTGACCACCGTGGCGACGCCACCAGCGATCGCACCCACCGCGCGCCGAACGGGCCTCAGGACCGCTCTGCCGCGCGCGGCGAGACCCTGGCCGATTCGCCGACCTGCTCCGAGCGAGAAGCGGGCGGCGTGCACGAGGGGGCGAGTCAACCGCATCCACGCCGTTCGGACAGCTGCACCGGCACCGGCGGCCAGCCTCACGAGACGGGCTCCGCCTCTCCGGGCGAGACCGACGACTGCTCCGGACACCATGCCGAGTGCGTGACAGGATCGCCGCACGACAGAGCCGACCGAACGCGACAACGAACGAAGCGCGCGAGCCATCGTCGCGAGCATGCTCGCCACCGGTCTCACGATCGTTCGGACGGCGGTTTCGACAACTCGGCCGAACCGACGGATGAAGCCGAGCACGAGGCGACCTCCACGCCGGACGGGAACGACGACCCGGCGCCACGCTCCCCTTGCTGCCCGCCCGATCGCTCGGACCATCCCACGCGCCAACACCGCGACTCGACGCCACCCACCGCGGATCGCGACCGCGCTGGCACGAGCCCCGCCACGTCCCGCCACCAGGCCTCGGCGCAGAACGCCGCCGACGCCATGGGCGATGTGCCGAATCGAGACGACCACCACCCGTCCCGCGCCGCGCAGCCCGACGCCGATACGACGGGCGAGCGCAGCGACGGGTCGCCAGATTGCTCTGCCGAGCTGACCGAGACTTCCAGCAACCGCCAGAAGTGGGCGCGTCGAAGCGCGCCATACGCTTCCGGCCGCTGACGCGGCCAGACCTGCGACCGCCACCATTCCTCGGCCGAGTCGTCGAATCGATGACCCGACAGTGGCCACCACTCGTCGTCCGGCACCGACGAGCGCCCGGAGCGGGACGGTCAGGAGGGATCCGAGCCGACGAATCCCCCGGACGATCGAGCGCCAGCCTGCTGACACGACCTGCCCGAATGCGCTCGCGCCCGCCGGGATCACACGCGTGACGAGTACCCGCCCACCTTCCCAGAGAGCGACGAAGGGGACGAGGGGAGCAGCGATCAACTTCGCAAGGAGGCCGAGCTCGAGCTCATGCTCGAGCGGCACCACGGATGGCGGCTCCGGGGCGCCGCTCGTCAGCCGGTGGTCGATGTCTCGAGATTCAGGCGTCATCGATGACGAGCAGCTCGCGCGACAGTTCGGACGCGTCGGTCAGCGACGAACTGCCGGTCAGCTGCTCGACCTCGCGGCGTGCCTCGACGTGCGCTCGTCTCCGGGCGGCTTCGCCGTCCCCCACACGCGGATCTGCGAGGGTTGCCACGAGGTTCTCGAGCGCGCGAGTTCTCGCGGAGACGTAGTCGATCTCCTCCTCGGCACCCGGCACGCGGCCGCCGAGGAGCGAGGCGACTTCGAGCAGCGCTGCGTGAGCGACGGCTTGCACTCGCGCACGCGGTGCCGGCGCGAGCGTCGCCGTCAGGCTCGACAGTCGGTGGTGGGCGGCAAGTAGCTGCTCCACGCTCGCGTGGTCGGTTCGCAGCAGAACGCCATCACCGAGCAGTGACTGGAGATGGCGCGCCCGGCGCGCCGATGTGAGATTGCGCCACAGCGAACGCAACGGAAGCACCGCCCCGAGCGCCACGGCAGCTGCCCCACACACCGTCACGATCGTCGGCAAGGACGCCACTTGACCCCCGATGATCGCTCCGAGGCCACCCAGGACGAGGA
>JBILUM010000013.1:0-13142 GCA_044370995.1 Ilumatobacteraceae bacterium
GAGGTACCCGGCGGGGACGAACGGCAGGCCCGCGTGGAACAGGAGGACCAGCAGCACCGACACGCCGCGGAGACCGTCCAGCGCTGGTTGATGTGGGAACTCCTGGTGCACGTGGGGTGACTCGAGATGGCTCGTCGGGATGGGTTCACTGGCGCCGACGGGCAGGCGCACCGCTCGCGTCGGACCGCGCGCCGCCCCTCGGTCGGAGCATGAATGTACGACACCGAACCCCTGGTCACACGTCGTGCACGGCGCTGCTGGACGAATCAGGGCCGGACGGCCTTTCACGATCGGCCCATCACGATCGGCCCATCACGATCGGCCGGCGTCGTCCCGGGTCAGACGTAGCGGCGGCCGTCGATGGTGCGCAGCCGCGACGCCATCGCCGCGAACAGCTTGTGCGACATCGCCGGCACCTCTTCGATGGCCATGCGGAACGATCCGCGAGAGAGCACCAGCAACGAGCAGTCGGTGACGCACTCGACGGTCGCGGATCGGACTCCATCGTCGAACAACGACAGCTCTCCCACCATGGCGCCGATCCCGAGTTCGGTGACCTTCCTCCCATTGCGGCGGACGGCGACCGTGCCCTTCAGCACGACGAACGCCTCGGTGCCCGGCTTGCCCTCGTGCATGATCACCCGACCAGCAGGGAGGTCGACGACGTCGCTGCGAGCCGCGATCTTCTCCAGATCCTTGCGCGAGCACTCCCGGAACAGGCCGACGTTCTTGAGGTGGTCGATGTAGATCCGCTTGGCGATCATGGGGACGGACCCTAGTCGCGCCTGGCCAACGATGTCGGCGGAGCAGGCCGAACGCCTGCGGCTCGAGGTGCACCGTTGCACCGTCGCGAAGCAATCGGCGCGAGCCGACTTCCACTTCACAGCCCGAGAACCGGTGCATGCCGCCATCTTCGTCGCTCCTCGGACGACGGGCGGGGCCTCAGAACAGGGTTGCCGATCGAACCGTGGCGGATTGGTAGTGTGCCCCGGTCCCGAGAAGGAGAGTCGATTGGCTGGTGCAGTGTTCACGGTGGTGGTGGTGGCTCGGTTCCTGCTGCCGCTGCTCATCCTCCGGTATCCGTTGCCCGGCGTGCTGGCGTGTCTCGTGCTCGATGCCGCCGATCAGACGATCTTCCAAGCCTTCACCGATGACCCGTTGCTCGGCTACCAGTCGTACGACAAGGCCCTCGACATCTTCTATCTGGCCGTCGCGTACATCTCGACGATGCGCACCTGGCGCGACCCGATCGCGTTCGGCGTCGCGCGCTTCCTCTACTTCTACCGTCTCGTCGGCGTCGTGCTCTTCGAGCTGCTCGAGAAGCGTTGGCTGATCTTCGTCTTCGCCAACACCTTCGAGTACTTCTTCATCGCCTATGAGGCCATCCGCACCCGATACAACCCGTTCCGTTTGTCAGCGCGGTTCGTCGTCCGCCTCGCGCTGTTCATCTGGATCTTCATCAAGTTGCCGCAGGAATGGTGGATCCACATCGCTCAGAACGACTTCACCGACTTCATGTCCGACTACCCGTTCATGTGGGGCGTGCTCGGTGCGTTGGCTGCCGCAGCGGCGCTCGCCATCTACACGCAGCGCCGCAGGATCCCGACGGCCGATTGGCCCTTCACCGTCGACATCGACCGCCACCTCCCGGCGAGCGAGCGCTCCACCATGGCACGCGAGCGGTTCTGGTCGATGGTGCTCCTCGAGAAGGTCGTGCTGCTCACCCTGATCAGCGTCATCTTCGCCAACGTGCTGGACGTGGAGTCGAGCACCCTGGCCATCACCATCGGCATCGCGGTGCGGGTCGTGCTCAACGCCGCGATCAGCCAATGGCTGCGCAGCCGCGGAGCCTCGTGGGCGAGCACCGCCAGTCAGTTCGGCGCCATGCTCCTGATCAACCTCGGCATCGTCAGCGTCGAGGCGCTCCTCAACACCTCGGGAGGACGGGCACCCGCCCTCAACGTCGCCTTCTTCATGGTGCTGCTCTCGCTGCTGATCGCGCTCTTCGATCGCTACCGGGCGACCCGCGAGCCGGGCGAGACGCTGTCGATGGTGCGCGATGCGCTGCGTGCGCAACGCCCGAAGGCGGGCTGATCCTCGACCTGTTCGTGCCCGCACGACCCGCCTGAGGGCAGCGAGCTGAACGTTCAGCGACGAACACGGTTCCGGTCAGTGGGGCGCGACTACTGTCGCAGCCATGAACACGACGAGCGTGCAAGAGTTCGAGGCCCGTGCCCGCGAGGCCGAGGCATCGCAGGTGCCGATGTTCCTGAAGGTCGGTCGTGGCATCGCGTGGTGCCTGTACGCGATCACCGTGGTCGTCATCGGGGTCCTGCTGCTCGCGTTCGTGCTGCGCCTGGTCGGTGCGAGCACCGATGCAGCCTTCGTCCGCTGGGTGTATCGCAGCAGCGAGTCAGCCATGCGACCGTTCCGCGGGATCTTCCCCGTGAAAGAGGTCGGCGATGTCTCGGTGCTCGATGCGTCGCTGTTGTTCGGCGCGCTCACGTACCTCGCGGTCGCCACCGGCATCGATGCCCTCTACCGCGGGGCCAGCGATCGACTTGCACGCCGCGAGGCGGACATCGTCCGGGCGCGCGCCGATGCCGATGCGGTGCGGGTCCAGTTCGACGCCCTCCAGCAACAGGCCGCCTACGCCGCAGCACAACAGCAGTCCGCCCAGCAGTTCGCCGCTCAGCAGGAGGCGATCCGCATCCAGGCCGAGCAGGCTGCAGCCGGCTTGCGACCTCCACTCGCCTGACCACCCTCAGCTGACCGACGTCACCGTGATCGTGGTCGACAGGCGGCGAGGCACGCTGTGTACGGTGGAGACGCCGACTGATCACTGAGCAAACGAGGAGCGCGTCATCAGCGACATCAACATCACCTTTACGATCCTCGGCGCAGTGGTCGTGCTGTTCGTCTGGAACAAGCTTCCCGTCGAACTGGTCGCGCTCGGTGCCGCGCTGTCGCTCTATGCCACCGGCGTGCTCGAGTTGCAGCAGTCACTCGCCGGCTTCGGCGAGCCGACCGTCGTGCTCATCGCGTCGTTGTTCGTGGTCAGCGAAGGGCTCGACGCCACCGGCACCACCACATGGGCGGGGCAACAGCTCATGATGCGCGCCGGTGGCGGTGGGTCACGGGTGATGGTGATGATGATGCTGCTCGTCGCAGCATTGACTGCGCTCATCAGCGTCAACGGCGCCGTCGCGGCACTCGTGCCGATGGTGGTCATCCTGTCGTTGCAGCTGGGTCGGCCACCGTCTCAGATGCTGATGCCGCTCGCGTTCGCGGCACATGCCGGCTCGATGCTCGCCCTGACCGGCACCCCTGTCAACGTGCTCGTGTCCGAGGCCGCGTTCGATGCCGGTGTCGGTCGGTTCTCGTTCTTCTCCTTCACCCTGCTCGGCGTGCCACTGCTGATCGGCACGATCGTCATCGTCCTGCTGTTCGGCGATCGCCTGCTGCCCGACCGCGTCGCCAAGAACATCCCGGCCGATCTGAGCTCGCACGCGCTGACCCTGCGCGACCAGTACCTCAGCGACCTGTCCGTGCTACGACTGCGCGTCCTGCCGACATCGCCGTACCTCGCACGAACGAGCGAGGAACTCGACCGGGCCTTCGAGAGTGTCGTGATGATCGGGGTTCAGCGAGGCGGTACTGGTCGCCCGTCGCGCACGCTGGCGATCGAGGCCGACGACGTCCTCATCGTGCGCGGCCGGGTCGGCGACATTCAGGAACTGTGCGTGGCCGCGAACCTCGAGTTCATCGACGATCCGCTCGTCGTCGATGAATCCGAGCAGCTGTTCAGCCGCGAGAAGGGCCTCGCCGAACTCGTCGTGCCGCCCCGATCGGGCGCCGTCGGCACGAGGGTCTTCCCAGGCATGGTCACCAGGAGCGGCGACCTGATCATCCTTGCGGTTCAGCGCAAAGGAGTCGACCTCGGGCCGAGGGAAGTGAAGCTCGCTGTCGGCGACACGCTGCTCGTGCAGGGCGAGTGGACAGCGCTCGACGAGAACATCGACGCCGATCCCGACGTGCTCGCGATCGACGCGCCGTCGACCGTGCGTCGACAGGCAGTGCCGCTCGGCCTCGGTGCCAAGCGGGCCATCGCCATCCTCACCGTGATGGTGGTGCTGCTCGCCACCGGCGTGGTGCCATCGGTGGTCGCCAGCCTCCTCGCGGCGATGGCCATGGTGCTGTTCCGGGTGCTCACTCCCGAGCAGGCGTACCGCGGCGTCTCGTGGACCGCGGTCATCCTCGTGGGCGGCATGATCCCCATGTCGACCGCGATCGAGCAGACCGGCGCCGCGGCGAAGATCGCCGACGGGCTGGTCGCCGTGGTCGGCGACTCCAGCCCCTACGCGCTCATGTTGGGTCTGTTCGTGCTCACCGTCGCCATGGGCCAACTGGTGAGCAACACCGCGACCGCGCTCATCCTGATTCCCGTCGCGATCTCTGCCGCAGCCGACCTCGACGTGTCGGCTCGACCGATCCTGATGACGCTCAACGTCGCTGCCGCAGCGGCCTTCCTCACTCCCGTCGCGACCCCCGGCAACATGATGGTGATGGGTCCGGGCGGCTACAAGTTCGGTGACTACGCCAAGCTCGGATTGCCGATGGTGCTGTGGTTCCTGGTGGTCGTGATGGGACTGGTCCCGCTCATCTGGTCGTTCTGATCCGCCGAGAACTGGAAGTCGAGGGTGGTCGCTCCACTACCCTCAGGTCGATGAGTCACCAGCTGCCACCGTTCCGTTTCCCGTCGTTGCGCCGGGTCCTCGGCGTGTCGATCCTTGGCACCATCTTGACCCTCTCGCTGGTCGGGTGCGGTGACGACTCCTCGGACGAGGGTTCATCTGCTGCGCCGACCGCTGCCGACCTCGATGGCCGCACGTTCCTGTCGACCGAGGTGGAAGGCAAGACCCTCGTCGAGGGCACGCAGATCTCGCTGACGTTCACCGACGATTCTGTCGCGGCGCTCGCCGGCTGCAACACGATGACGGGTGGCTCTTCGATCGAGGACGGCGCGCTGGAGGTGGCTGCACTGGCGCAGACGATGATGGCCTGCGACGAGGCGACGACCGCGCAGGACCTGTGGGTGAGCGAGCTGTTGCAGGGCTCCCCGACGATCTCGCTCGACGGTGACGTGCTCACGCTGGCAGCCACGGACGTGACGCTCACGTTGGGGGATCGCGAGAGCGTGGCCAACGACAACGCCCTCGACGGCGGATCGTGGGCGCTCGATTCACTCGACGATGCCGGCACCGTGCTGACGGCCCCTGAGCGGGCGTTCGTCGCCGTCAACGACGGGAAGCTCTACGTGGCGACCGGATGCAACCGTGGCTTCGGCGAGGTGACCGTCAGCGGTGAGGACACCGTCGACATCGGTCCGCTCGCACTCACTCTGATGGCGTGCGAGACCCCCGTGAACGAATGGGAGAACGCGTTGGCCGGGTTCCTCACCGGCACGCTGACGTTCACGGTCGACGGCACCGACGTGACCCTCACCAACGGCACGCAGACCCTCACCATGCACGAGGTGCCCTGGACACCCTGATCCACGCGAATCAGGAGCGACCGCGACGAACGGCTTCGCGACGCTCCCGTAGAGATCCTGGCACACGGTCACGGACTACAGTCGCGGCCGCGCCACTCACATGACGTTCCTTCAGAAAGGTGCCATCGATGGTCCGAATGCTCATCTCGATCGCCATTCAACTTGCCGCCAGCGCGGTCGGGCTCATCGTGGCCTCGCTCCTCCTCGAGGACATGTCGCTCAGCGGTCTCGCGTTCGTGACCGCCGTCGCGATCTTCACGATCACCACCGCGATCATCAATCCGTTCGTGATGAAGATGGCCGTCAAGCAAGCACAGGCGCTGCTCGGTGCGTCGGCGCTGATCACCACGTTCCTCGGCCTGTTGATCACCCATCTCCTCACCGACGGGCTGCAGATCTCGGGCGCTGACACCTGGCTCTTCGCCACGCTCATCGTCTGGCTCGCCTCACTGCTCGCGGCGGTCATCATCCCGATCATCCTGGTGAAGCGCGGCGTGCAATCGGTGCGCGACAACCGCAGGAACTGACTCGGCCCGTCGCCCCATCGACAACCCGCCGACGATCGGCTTCTGCGTCACGGGGCGCACCCGACGTCGCTGAGTTACCATCGCCCAATGGTTGCCCCTGATCCAGCTGCGGAGCGCGGAGCGCTGGTCCGGTCGATCGCCGTCACCGCAGTGCTGGGCTCCATCGGTGTCGTGTGGGGCATCGTCACCGGTTCGCAGATGATCCTGCTCGACGGCGTCTACGCCGTCATCGGCATCATCATCTCGTGGCTGCTGATGAGGGCATCGGCGCTCGCCGAGCAGGGGCCCACGAGCCGGTACCACTACGGCCGTGAGGGCGTCACGCCGCTCGTCATCGGGGTGCAGGGGTTCGTGCTCCTCGGGACACTGGTGTACGCAGCTGCCGAAGGGGTGTACACCATCCGTGCAGGAGGCAGTGACGTCGAGCCCGGTCCCGCGCTCGCATACGGCGTCGTCACCGCAGGCGTCTCGCTCGTCTTCTGGCGATGGCTCGCCAGGCGCTCGGCCAACTCCGATCTCCTGACGGCCGAATGCACCGGATGGAAGGTCGCTGCGCTCCGTGGCGTCGGCATGTCGTTCGGGTTCGTCGTGCTCTGGATCCTCACCGACTCGTCGTGGGACGACGCAGCGCCGTACGTCGACCCCGTGATGGTGCTCATCACGTGCGTCGCCTTCCTGCCGGCTCCGCTACGGATGGTGCGGAGCACGATCCTGGAGTTGTTGGAAGGGGCACCAGCGAGAGACATCCAGCAACAGGTGCTCGACATCGTCGACGACGTGTTCCGCGAGTTCGAGATCGACGACCCCGACGTGCGGATGACCAAGATCGGTCCGAAGCTCTACGTCGAGATCGACGGCGCCGCCCGCCCCGACGCCACCATCGCCGCCGAGCATCGTGCACGCACCGAACTGCGCGCCCGGCTCGAAACGCTGCCCTTCGACCTCTGGCTCACCTTCGAAGTGAGGCCGAAGGTCTGACGCTGCCGGGACACATGCCATACTCACCCCGGACGACGACGCCGGACGACGGCTGATCGACGACCGATCGAGGACCGATCGAGGACCGATCGAGGACAGAGGAGGCAAAAGTGCAGGACGTGGTGCTCGGCATTCTGGCCGTGTTGATCGGAGCGATCTTCTGCTTCCGCGGGTACCTGACGATGCGGGTGATCATCCCGATCTGGGGCGCGTTCGGCGGCTTCATCCTCGGCGCGGCGATCGTGTCGTCGTCCGACGGCGACGGCTTCCTCCGTTCGACCCTCGCCTGGGTGGTCGGCATCGTCGTCGGCGTCATCTTCGGCCTCCTCGCATACCTCTACTTCGAGGTTTCGGTGGTGCTCGCGATGGCCGCGATCGGATTCACGCTCGGCGTCAGCGCCATGGTCGCCATCGGCGTCTCGTGGGACTGGGTCATCGTGTTCGTCGGTCTCGCCACCGGGGTGTTGTTGGCGATCGTCGCGCTCGCCGGCAATCTCCCGATGGTGCTGCTCACGGTGCTGACCGCGACATCGGGCGCGAGCACCATCGTCGGGGGCATCATGCTGCTCACCGACAAGCTGCAGAGCGGTGACATCACCGAATCCGGAGCGGTGACCGATCGACTGAACGACGACTGGTGGTGGTACGCCATCTGGGGAGGTCTCGTGGTGGCCGGCATCGTCGCCCAGTTCGCTGCGGCAGACCGCCTGGCCGGCACGATGCGCGAGGCATGGGACGAGTCGAAGGGCAACTCGGTCGCCGCCTGACGCGCCTCGCCGTGGCCTTCGCGCGGGTGTCAGAGGCTGATGGGTGAGCCCGGACCGAGCGGGATGTCGAGGATCCACCAGCCGGTGAAGAGCAGGAGCCAGGCACCGAGGATCGCGAACACGTATGGGACCATGAGCGAGATGATCGTGCCGAGCCCGGCCTTCTTGTCGTATCGCTGGGCGACGGTGACGATGAAGGGGAGGTAGACCATGAGTGGCGTGACCGCGTTCATCGGCGAGTCGCCCACGCGGTAGGCGGCCAGCACGGTCTGCGGCGCCACGCCGAGACGCACGAAGATCGGGATGAACACCGGTGCGAAGATCGCCCACTTGGGCACCACGCCGGGAATGATGATGTCGAGCAGCACGATCACGAGGATCAAGCCGATCAGGAGCGGAAGTGCACCGAGGCCGGCACGCTCGAGCAGCTGTGCCATCTCCACCGCTGCCACTCGGGGCAGGTTGGTGTAGTTGAAGAACGCGATGAACTGGCTGATCATCAGCAGCATGAAGATCAGGCCCGAGAGTCCGGCAAAGGTGGCCGTGACGGCGTTGATCACATCGCCGCTTCCCGAGATCGTCTTGGCGCCCTTGCCGAACGCGATGCCGCAGATGAGGAACGTGAGCGAGATGATGAAGATGAGGCTGGCCATGAACGGCGTGTTGCCGATCAGGTCGCCGGTCGCCGCATCGCGCAAGGGAGCGCCGGACGGAATCGTCATCAGCAGCAGCAGCACACCCACGACGAGCAATGCGTAGAGCGCATACCTCAGGCCCTTTGCCTCGGCCGCTGCCTGTGCGACCTCGTCGCCGTCACCGGTCGCAGCTTGGAAGGCGGGGTCGCCGAGCGACGGATCCCATTTCCCGAGCCGTGGTTCGACGATGCGTTGGGTGACGATGACGGCAACGATGGCCATCAGGATCGACGAGGCGATACCGAAGTAGAGGTTCGCCGTGATCTCCAACGGTTTGCCGTTCACACCGATCGCCTCGTTGGTGATCTCGGTCAGCATGCTGTCGACCGGGGTGATCAGCACGTTCACCGCGAACACACACGCAACACCGGCAAACGCTGCCGCCAGACCCGCCAACGGATGCCGGTTGACGGTGACGAACGCAGCAGCGGCGAGCGGGATCAAGATGAGGTAACCGGCATCGGAGGCCACGCTCGACAACACACCCACCAACACGATGAAGAACGCGATCAGCTTCGGTGGCGCGACCTTGACCAGCTTGCGGATCAGCGCGGCCATCAGGCCCGCCTTCTCCGCAACACCGACACCGGCCATCGCGATGAACGTCACCGCGACCACCGCGAAACCCGCGAAGTTGTTGACGAACGACGAGAAGACGAACCGGATCCCGTCGATCGCCAGCAGGCTCTTCACGTCGAAGGTCTGCTCCTCGATGATCACATCGGGAACCTCGAGGATCTCCCCGGACACGGTGTCGTACGGAACGACCGACCCACCGAGCGCGTCCTGCACACGCTGCAGCTCGGCCTTGTTCACCGGGACGGCCACCTCCTCGGTGACCGAGACGTCGAACGCCGCGAGCACCGCCGACAACACCGCGATGAACGCGATCAGGTACAGGAACATGATCACCGGGTGAGGAACCTTGTTCCCCGCCCTCTCGATACCGTCGAGCAGGCGCTCACTCGTCTTGCGCTTCGGCGCGACGATCACCGTGTCAGTCATCTGATGCCCCCTGCTCAGTTTCCGTAGGTACGGAGGAACTCGGTCACGAGACGCACCCCTGCGCCCGTGCCACCCTTCGATTGGTACGCCTTGGTCGGTGCATCCAACCAGCCGGTGCCGGCGATGTCGAGGTGCGCGAACTTGACGTCGCCGACGAAGGCCGACAAGAAGGCGCCGGCGGTGATGCTGCCCGCAGCCCGACCTGCGAGGTTCTTGAGATCGCCGATGTCGCTCTTCACCATGTCGTGGTACTCCTGCCACAGCGGCAGTTGCCAGCCTCGGTCGTAGGTGGTCTGCCCGGCAGCGAGCAGCGCGTCGGCCAGACCCTGATCCGTGGCCATCACACCGGTGGCGAAGCTGCCGAGGGCGATGATGACGGCGCCGGTGAGCGTGGAGAGCTCGATGATCGCATCGGGCGAGTAGCGCTGTGCGTAGAACAGGCCGTCGGCGAGGATGACGCGACCTTCGGCATCGGTGTTCAGGATCTCGATGGTCTTGCCGCTCAGCGTCTTGACGATGTCGCCAGGACGGTACGAACGGCCACTCGGCATGTTCTCCGCCGACGGCACCAGACCGACCACGTGCAGCGGCAGTCCGAGACCGGCGACGGCCTGGAGGATGCCGAACACCGCAGCCGAGCCGCCCATGTCGTTCTTCATCGTCTCCATGCCGTCGGCCGGCTTGATGTTGAGGCCGCCGGAGTCGAACGTGAGGCCCTTGCCGACGATGCAGATGGTGGGAACGTCGCTGAGCTCGGCGCCGTACTCCATGATGATGAAACGCGGCGGGCTGTCGGAGCCCTTGCCCACGGCGAGGATGCCCCCAAAACCCTCCTCCTCGAGACGGACCTCGTCGAAGATGGTGACGGCGATCTTGGGTTCGCGCGCACCGAGGGCGACGGCCTGGTCGGCGAGCAGCGGCGGCGTCTTGTCAGCGCCAGGGGTGTTGACGAGGTCGCGGGCGAACAGTACGCCCTTGCCGATGACGGTGCCGGTCGCGACGCCGGCGGACACCGCCGACTCGTCGCCGCTGACGACGAGGGTGACGGTCGCCACTTCGAAGGTCTCCGTCGCCGGCATTCCCGTGCGGTAGCCGAGGAACCGATAATCACCCAACAGCAGACCTTCCGCCGCTGCCTGACCTGCCTCTTCACCTGTGATGGCGAGGTCGGCGGGTACTGCCACCAGCGCATCGGCCACCTGCAGCGACCGGATCTGGCGGATCGCCGTGGCGGTCGCCTGGCGAATGCTCTCGGCACTCACCTCGTCGCGGGCGCCGAGACCGACGAGCAGCAGACGCTTCGCAGCGACGGCACCCTGCGAGTAGACGAGCACGGTCTGGTTCGCCTTGGCCGCGAAGTCAGCGGGCTCGAGCAGGCCGGCGACTGCATCGGGGAGCGCCTCGTCAGCGAGCCCGAACAGCACCGTCAGTTCCGACGGCTCCGCCAATGCATCACCGGATCGAACATCGACAATCATCATCCACCCACTTCTTCTCGAGAATGCAGTCATTCCACCACAGGTCACGCCACCGTGCGACACAAAACGGCGCGTGCCGCACGACACGGTGTCGGCGTCGGCGTCGGTCGGTCCGCTCGGCTCTTGCCGGCCCGAGGTGTCGACTACCGTGCGCGTTCGTGACCGTCATGGAGACCACCGACGACGAGACCGACGACGACGAGACCGACGACGACGAGACCACCGACGCACCGAGCGGCGGTGTCGCTGCGACCGGCGAAGCCGACTCGACGCCGCCGCGCATCACGCTGCTGCGCCGCCTGAGGTCGAAGCCGTCGTCAGGTTCGATCGTGGTCGCGCTGTTCATGTGGTGGGAGTCGCTGCGTCCATCGATGCTGCCGCGGTCGTGGCTGCTGCAGGGAGCGGTGGGTGCGTTGTGCATCGCATTCGGCATCGGCATCGGCGGGGTGCTCCACCGACTCGTCGCTCGTCTGTTGCGAGGACGCGACCTGCCCCTCCCGGTCAAGGCGAGGACCGACGCCCACGTGGCGTTGCCTGCCGTCATCGCCGTCGCGATCGTGGTCGGCTCGTGGCGCTGGCTCGACTGGCAGCGCGAACACCGCGATCTGATGGACCTCGGTCCTCAGTCCGCAGGCACCATCGTGCCGATGCTGCTCGCGACCGTGGTGCTCACCGTGGTGCTGATGACGATCTTCCGCAGCGTCAAGCACGTCGTGTACCGCTTCGATCGCGCGGCCTCGGCGCGCCTTCCGGAGCGTTGGTCCCGGACGGTGGTCGTCGGCGTGGTCGTCCTCGCCGTGGTGTTCGGCACCGGCTTCGCGAGCGATCGGTTCGCCTCGTGGGCCGACACCAACTTCGGGGCGCTCGACACCGGCACCGCCGACGGCATCGAGGAACCGACCTCGGAGTTCGTCTCCGGCGGGCCGGGATCGCTCGTCGACTTCGACGAGCTCGGCTACCAGGGCCGCACGTTCGTCGGCGGGACCACCTCCCTCGACGATCTGCGCGAGTTCAGCGACAGCCCCGATCTGGTGCATCCGATCCGCGCCTACGTCGGCCTCGACTCGGCCGAGACGGTGGAGGAGCGGGTGCAGTTGGCCGTTGCCGAACTGGAGCGCACCGGGGCCTTCGAACGCTCGGTACTGGTGGTGGCCACGCCCACCGGCACCGGGTGGATCAACCCGAACGCGGCCCGCACGATCGAGTACATGTGGGGCGGCGACACCGCGATCGTCGGGGTGCAGTACTCGTTCCTGCCCAGCTGGGTGGCCTCCGTGGTCGGCCCCGAGAGCGCCCCGATCCTCGGCGTCCAACTCTTCGATGCGGTCCACGCCGCATGGAGCGAGTTGCCGGCCGATTCGCGCCCGAAGTTGCTCGCGTTCGGCGAGAGCCTCGGCTCGTTCGCCGGCGAGTACGCCTTCGAGCAGGGCGACGACGTCGCAGGCTCACTGGGCTCGATCGCCGCTCGTACCGACGGCGCGCTGTTCGTCGGTCCCACCCGAGGCAACCCGATCTACGGGCCACTCGTCGATCATCGCGACCCGGGGAGCAGGAGCTGGGCACCGGAGTTGGCAGCCGTGCCGAACCTGCGTGTGGCCAACCAGACCACCGACATCACCGCGGACAACTCGGCATGGCCGCAGCCGCGGGTGCTGTACCTGCACCATCCGTCCGACGCAGTGGGCACCTGGGAGCCGGCGAACCTGTGGCGGCCTCCGGGTTGGGCCGAGAATCCGGCGCCGTACGACATTCCGTCGGCGGCTCGCTGGACGCCGATCATCAGCGTCACCCAGGAGGTGTTCGACCTCATGAACGGCTTCTCCGCGTCGCCGGGCTTCGGCCACGACTACCGCAACAACCTCGCCGCGGCGTGGGCTGCGATCCTGCCCCCAGCGGGCTGGACGGACGCTGACACGCAGCGTCTGAACGACCTGCTGGGCCTCTGACGACCGGCTGACGACCGGCTGACGACCGGCTGACGACCGGCTGACGACCGGGCTGATCGACCCCTGGTGCTCGCCTGCTCCGAGGGTGCGAGCGTCCGAGGAGGTCTGCTACCTTGACCGCCAGTCGACCAGACGCGCTGGCTGCGCATGAGAGGTAACCGTGATGCCCACAATCGGCCCCCTGGAATACAT
>JBILUM010000397.1:0-3640 GCA_044370995.1 Ilumatobacteraceae bacterium
ATCGGCCGTCGTCCTCGAGCTCGCCGCGCCCGTCACGGTGGCCGGCGCACACCCCACGCTGCGCTTCCTGCACCAGTTCGACACCGAACGACAGAGCGACGGCGGCATCGTCGAGCTGTCCACCAACGGTGTCACCTGGGCCGACCTCGGTCCGGCGTTCGTGCGCAACGGCTACACGCACCAGTTGGCCACCGGACCCAACCCGATCGCGCCGAGGCCGGCCTTCACCGGTTCGAGCGGCGGCGTCGTCGAGAGCGTCGCCGACCTCACCCCGTGGATCGGCCAGCAGGTGCGCATCCGGTTCCGGTTCGGTTCCGACAACGGGGTCGCCAGCACCGGCTGGCGCGTCGACGACGTGCGCCTGGGCGACGAGGTGGTGCTGACCCAGACCGCCGCGCTCAGCAGCGCATCCGGGGCGACGGATGCGACGGCGACCGACACCCTCGTCCGCGGCGACCTCCCGGCCACGACCGGCCTGCTCCGGGTCACGACCGACCCGCCCGTGCCGTCGCGCATCAGTGTCGACGGCATCGTCCGCAACGACTGGGGCCTCGACTGGGTGAGCGTGCTCGCCGGCTCGCACGAGGTGTGTTGGTCCGACGTCGTCGGCTTCGGCACGCCGGCGTGCCAGACGGTGGTGGTCACCCCGGGCCAGACGGCCACCGTCGTCGGTTCCTTCGCCCGCCTCGGCCTGCTCCAGGTGGGGGTCCAACCGGTCGGACTGCCGACCACGATCTTCGTCGACGGCCACGTGGCCGAGGAGTACGGGTTGTTCAGTTTCGTCGAGCCCGGTCAGCACGAGATCTGCTGGGGTGACGTCAGCGGGCCCTGGCAGGCGCCGGCGTGTGAGTCGGTCACGGTCACCGCCGGGGCCACCACACAGGTCACTGGCACCTTCGTGTCGACGCCCACCCCGGTGCCCGGACCGGCCCCGCAGCTCGGCCCCACCGGATTCCTCCGGGTGAGCACCGCGCCGGCGGTGGCCTCTCGGATCGTGGTCGACGGCATCCCTCGGGCCGACTGGGCGCTCACCTGGGTGAAGATGCCCGTCGGCGTCCACGAGGTGTGCTTCACCGACGTGGTCGGGTTCCTCACCCCGCCGTGCCAGCAGGTGTTCGTCGAGCAGGGCGCGACCACGACCGTCGCCGGCGAGTTCTCGCCGCTCGGCCTGCTGCAGGTGTCGGTCGCTCCCGCCGGGCTGCCCGTCGACGTGCTCGTCGACGGTGAGCCGCACAACCAGTTCGGGGCGTTCGCCTTCGTCGAGCCCGGGACACGCGAGGTGTGCGGCACCGCCCGTCCGGGATGGGCCACGCCCGCGTGCACCACCGTCGTCGTCGGCGGCGGGTCGCTCGTCCAGGTGACGCTCACCTACCAGTCGATCCCCTGATCCCCGCGATCCCGCGATCCCGCGGTCGGGCAACGATCGGCAGGGTTCGCTCGGGCGGGTGCGGCTCAGGCCGACCGAGAGGTCGCCGCGGCGGACAGCACGTCGCGCACGAGGGTGGCTCGGAAGCGGAACCCTCGACCGTCACGCTCGAACAGATCGACCCGGCACAGCTCGCCGATCGTGTGATCGACGAGGCCCACCGGCATCATCGCTGTGGCGGCGAGTTGCTCGGCGGTGAACGGCTCGGGCAGTGTCGCCGCAACCCGGAGCAGACCGGCGTACGGATTGCCGAGACCGCGGACATGGCGGAGCACTGCGTCGCGCAGGCTCGGTGACGGACCGCTGCCACCGCCTGCATGGATCCAGCGCCACGAGTCGGCGAGCAGCGATGGCACGCCGCCGGTGGCGCGGATGAGCGCCGCGTCGAGACCGCGCAACTCGGCGGCCGGACTGGCCTGCAGCGGGGTGAGATCGATCACATCGCTCGCCCCCGGCACCGTCGGTGAGGCGATCCCGCTCCCCCCGGTCCCGCCGACGCCCGTGGCGGTGTCGTGCACCGAGGCCCGGAGGGTGGCGACCACCGCGAGTGGGAGGTCCGGGTGGTTGCGTCCGAGCCACTCGAGTGCGGTCAGCGTGTCCGTGTCGGCCCACTGCAGATCGTCGAGCAGCAGCACCGCGGGCCCATGGTCGACCACCAGCTGGCGAAGGGCGTGGAGCGTCGCATCGGACGTGTCGACGAACGGTGCGGCGGCATAGTCCCGTGCGTCGTCGGCTCCCGCCGTGCCGGCGAGGGCTCGCACCAGTGCGGCGGCCAGGGGGACGCCGGGCCGATCGAGGTCGACAGGTGTGTACGCGGCGCGTCCGACCCGCAGACCGCCGGGACCGGCGAGCATGGGTTCGAGCTGAGAGAGGAACGCGCTGCGCCCCATACCGGCTCGCCCGCGCACCACGACCATCTGGAACGAGCCCCTCGACGCGAACTCGCACAGATCCCGCGCCCGAGCGAGTTCCTCGCGGCGTCCGACGAAGGGGAGCGTGCGGCTCGGGTCGCGGCGGTCGGCCCGACGTCGCGACGCGTTCGGGCGCGTCGTCGCGGATGGCCACCGTGCGGCGATCAGAGCCGCCGCCGGGGTCCCGGCGTCGATCGCTCCCCAGAGGTCCTCGGTCTCGCTGGTGCAGTCGAACCCGAGCTCCTCGGCCAGGAGCCGGCGGCACCGCTCGAAGGCGCGCCGTGCCGCTTCGCTGTGGCCGAGCGCGTGCTCGGCCAGCATGATCATCTGGAACGCCTCCTCGGAGTACGGCCGGCTGCGGAGCACCCGCTCGCCGTGTCGAGCGGCGGTGGCGGCGTCTCCCAGCACCAGCAGGTCGGCCGCGATGAGCAGGTGCAGGCGAGCGACGCGGTCGCGTGTGAGGTCTCGCTCCTGTTCGAGCCAGGCTGCCTCGTGGACGTCCTCGAGCAGGTCGCCCGTCGCGAGCCCGGCCGCCTCGAGCAGGTGCGGGAGCCGCTCCGGTCGGGGCCGGTCGGACATGGCCATCGCCGCGTCGAAACGATCGAGGTCGAGTGTGACCCGTTCGATCGCGAAGCGATAGGCGCCGTTCATGGTCACCAGCGTGCGGCGCGCCTCGTCACGGTCGTCGAACAGGTGCTTGCGGAGCACCGACACGTAGCTCTCGAGCGTCGCCGTCGGATTCCGGGGCTCGTCGCTGCGGGTGCCGCGCCAGAGCGCCTCGATGAGCACGTCCTTGCGCACGGGGTGACCGCGGGCCAACAGGAGCAGTTCGAGCAACTCCTTCGTCTTGACGCCGCCGAGGTCGCTCGGACCGAGCACCTCGACGCCGTCGTGGCGGACCCGTTCGATGCGCAGCGGGCCGAACATCGAGATCCGCAGGGCAGCGGGAGCGCGGCCGCCTGCCGGCGCGTCGGTGCCGACCGTGTCGCTCCTGTCCGCCGTGTCCGCCGTGTCCGCCGCGCCGTCATCGACACGAGGAGACTCAGATCCGCCCATCCGAATGCCGCCCGTCCAGTGCGGTCGTGCTCCCACGCCGCTGACCTTCGAAAGTACTTCGGTCGCCGGAGATGCGGCAATGGACGCGGTGCTGTCTTGACGGTTTCTGAACGGTCCACCTGGCCGTTTCTGGGCGACGGGCACCTCGATCGGCAAGGTTTCGTCAAGGTGCCTTGCGCATCGTGAACGGTGACGCGCACTCGGCGCGACCAAGCGGGAATCGGCCTCATCGACAGGCTCGCAGCCG
>JBILUM010000398.1:0-3637 GCA_044370995.1 Ilumatobacteraceae bacterium
AATGTCATCGCGAATCGGGCTCGGGGACGGCCGGTAGCCTGGGCGGCGCATGTTCGATTCGCTGTCCTCACGCCTCGAAGGCGTCATCAAGAAGATCCGCGGCAAGGGGCGCCTCACCGAGGCCGACGTCGACGAGGTCCTGAAGGAGATCCGCACCGCGCTGCTCGAGGCCGACGTCAACGTCGGCGTCGTGCGCAACGTGGTCGCCCGCATCCGCGAGCAGACCATCGGTGTGGCGCTCAGCCAGGCGCTCGACCCGAGCCAGCAGGTCGTCAAGATCGTCAACCAGGAGCTCACCGCCATGCTCGGCGGCGAGACCCTGAAGATCACCTACGCCTCGCGGCCGCCCACCGTGGTGCTCATGGCCGGCCTCCAGGGCTCGGGCAAGACCACCAACTCGGCCAAGCTCGCCCGCTGGTTCAAGAGCCAGGGCCGTCAGCCGCTCCTCGTCGGCGCCGACCTCCAGCGTCCCGCCGCCGTCGAGCAGCTCCGCACCCTCGGCCGCCAGATCGACGTCCCCGTGTTCAGCGAGCCCGGCGACCCGGTCGCCACGGCCACCCGCGGTCTCGCCGAGGCCCGACGCCTCGGCAAGGACGTGCTGATCGTCGACACCGCCGGTCGCCTGTCGATCGACGCCGAGATGATGGAGCAGGTCCGTCAGATCTCGGCCAACATCGAGCCCGACTACACCTTCCTCGTCATCGACGCGATGACCGGTCAGGACGCGGTCGGCGTCGCCGAGGCGTTCCACGCCACCCTCGCCATCGACGGCGTCATCATGTCCAAGCTCGACGGCGACGCCCGCGGTGGCGCCGCGCTGTCGGTCAAGGAGGTCATCGGCCGGCCGATCGCCTTCGCGTCGACCGGGGAGAAGCTCACCGAGTTCGAGCAGTTCCACCCGGACCGCATGGCCGGGCGCATCCTCGGCATGGGCGACATGCTCACCCTCATCGAGCAGGCCGAGCAGGCCTTCGAGAAGGATCAGGCCGAGGCAGCGGCCGAGAAGCTGCTCGAGGGTGAGTTCACCCTCGACGACTTCCTCGAGCAGATGCAGCAGCTGAAGAAGATGGGGCCGCTGGGCAACATCCTCGGGATGATGCCGGGCATGCCCAAGGAGCTCAAGGGCGCCCAGATCGGCGACGACGAGCTCAAGCCGGTCGAGGCGATCATCCGCTCGATGACCGCCGAGGAGCGGCGCAAGCCCGAGATCATCAACGGCAGCCGCCGCAACCGCATCGCGCTGGGCAGCGGCACCTCGGTCGCCCAGGTCACCCAGCTCGTGAAGCAGTTCGGCGAGATGCAGAAGATGATGAAGCGCATGGGCGGCGCGATGGGGATGGGTCGCCCGGGCAAGAAGGGCAAGCAGAAGGGCGGCAAGGCCAGCAAGGGCAAGCGCGGTGGGGGCATGCTGGGCATGCCGGGCCTGCCCCCCGGAGGGATGCAGGGGCTGCCCAACATGCCCGGGATGCCGAACATCCCCGGGATGCCGGGTCTGCCGAGTGGGTTTCCCGGCTCGAAGTAGGTAACCTCAGCCGGTTCGTTTTCTCCGAGGAGCAGTTCTTCTATGGCAGTCAAGCTTCGCCTCACCCGTGTGGGCAAGAAGAAGCAGCCGCAGTATCGCGTGGTGGCGGCTGACAGCCGCTCGGCCCGCGACGGCCGTTTCATCCAGATCATCGGTACCTACAACCCGCGCACCGATCCGTCGTCGATCAACATCGACAGCGACAAGGCCGTGAAGTGGCTGATGGACGGTGCGCAGCCGACCGACCGGGTGAAGAAGCTGCTCGAGGTCTCTGGCGCATGGGAGGCGTTCACCGCGGCCAAGGCCGCCCGGTGAGCGACGACACCAGCACCACGTCCGACGATCACGATGCCGATGACCTCGGCAACGAGATCCCGGCACCCACGGCCACGGCCGTGCTCGAGCACGTCGTCCGCTCCATCGTGGACGACCCCGAGGCAGTTCGGGTCGAGGGCCAAGAGGGGCGCAACCGCGTCCGCCTCGAGGTCAAGGTCGGCCCCGGCGATCTCGGTCGCGTGATCGGTCGTCGTGGCCGTACGGCGCAGAGCATCCGCACCCTTGTGCGTGCGGCTGCCGCCCGTGACGGCGTCGAGGTCGACGTCGACTTCGCCGACTGATCGGCTGGCCTTGCCAGCCGATCGCCCACTCATCCCACCCGATGGTCTCCTCGAGATCGGACGATTCGGTCGCGCCCACGGTGTGAAGGGCGGGCTCGTCGTCAGCCTCACGTCCGATCGCACCGAGCGGGTGCAGGCCGGTGCCCGTCTGTTCGACGGCCGGCAATGGCACACGGTCGTGTCAGGGCGAGCGCTGCCCCAGCACAAGTGGATGGTGATCGTCGAGGGCGTCACCGACCGCAACCAGGCCGAACACCTGGCCGGGCGCACCCTGTGGGGTGAGCCGCTCGCCGATCCCGATGCGCTCTGGGTACACGACCTCATCGGCGCCCACGTGATCGATCAGACCGGTGTCGACCGCGGCGTCTGCATCTCGGTGATCGACAACCCGGCCAACGACCTGCTCGAGCTCGACACCGGCCACCTCGTGCCGGTCACGTTCGTGGTGTCCAACACCCCGCCTGCTGACGATGGCACCGATGCCGGCCGGGTGATCACCGTCGAGGCGCCCGACGGCCTGTTCGACCTCCTCGACTGATCCGCCGTCCTCACCCGGAGAACGGGTCGGTCACCTCGACCACGGCGTCGGTGTTCAACGGCCCGTACAGATGGGGGAACGGTTCCGGGGCCCCGTCGAGCTGTTCGAACACGAGCTCTGCCGTGAGCCGGTCCTCGTCGACGTGGAGCAGGACGAGGTTCGCGACCCCCTGGTAGAAGCGCTCCACCACGCCCGACACCTGCTCGGCGGTGCTGAGGTGGATGAAGCCCTGTTCGGCCAGCTCCATCCCGATCGTGCTCGCGGTGTACTCGCCGGCGGCCAGCGAGCGCTGCCACCGATCCCGGTCGGCGATGTGGAAGATCACCCCTGCATCATGACGCACGATGCCGTACCGGCTGGACCCTGAGGGGCCCGATCCGGTGGCCGCCGGCCCGTAGGCTTGCCGACCGTGCGGATCGACGTGTTCACCATCTTCCCCGGCCTGGTGGGCGACTTCTGCAGCGAGAGCCTGCTCGGGAAGTGCCGCTCCAACGGACTGCTCGACCTCCGGCTGCACGACCTGCGCGAGCACACGACCGACGTGCATCGCACCGTCGACGACTCGCCCTTCGGTGGCGGCGCCGGCATGGTGATGAAGCCCGAGCCGATCTTCGCGTCCGTCGAGGCCGCCGATCCGCCCCGACCGCTGTTCCTGCTCGGACCCGGCGGTCGACGCTTCGACCAGTCGATGGCCCACGAGCTGGCGGAGCTCGCCGCGGCCGGCCCCGGCGCTGGGTTCAGCCTCTTGTGCGGCCGCTACGAGGGCATCGATCACCGCGTCCGCGAGCATCTCGTCGACGGTGAGCTGAGCATCGGCGACGTCGTGCTCAGTGGGGGAGAGGTGGCCGCGTGCCTGGTCATCGAGGCCGTGGCGCGGTTGCTGCCCGGCGCGATGGGGAACGCAGTGAGCCCGGTCACCGAGAGCTTCGGTGCCGCCGGGCTGCTCGAGGAACCCCAGTT
>JBILUM010000014.1:0-13125 GCA_044370995.1 Ilumatobacteraceae bacterium
GGTCGAGCTCGAGCGCATCGACGGAGTTCGCCGTACCTCGTTCGAGCGCTGGCGCTCGCTCCCGTCGACGCTCGACTCCCTGCGTGCTCGCGAGGCCGAGGTGCGCGACACGGTCGAGAGCGTTCGTTCGAAGGTCGCACCCGTGCCGCTGCTCGCGGTGCCGTCGGTCGACGCACTGGGCGCGGTCCGGCCGGTCGAGGAGCTCGAGGCGATGCCGTGGCCGGCGGCGCGCGTCGCGATGGAGCCGTTCCTGTTGCGTGTCGATCGGCTCGGGGCCGCCTTCGACGAGGTCGACGCCCGATTCACCGCCGTCCTCGAACGGCGCAACGAACTCCGCGGCCTCCTGCATGCGTTCCGCGACAAGGCGGGTGGCTCCGGTCTCGCCGAGGACGCCTCGCTCGAACCGCTCCTGCGTGCCGCCGAGCAGCAGCTGTGGTCGGCGCCGTGCGACGTCGGCGTCGCGGCGCAGTCGGTTCGCGAGTACACGGAAGCCGTGAACGCGGCGATCGCTGCACGCGTGCCGGCGACCGGATCGTCCGGCGGCTTCGGCCGCAACCGCGACGGCAGCGAGAGCAGAGGGGGAGGACGCTGATGCGCTGTGGCCAGCCCGGGTGCACCGGCACGGTCGTCGACGGCTACTGCGACGTCTGCGGCATGGCCGCGACCAGCCCAGTGAGCCGGGGAGCCGCCGCTGCGACCACGCCCGGCGCACCCGCGGCGCCGGCAGGAGCGCCGCCGTCCACCCGGTCGGGCGCGGTGTCCGCACGTGTCAGCACGGTCACCAACCGGCTCGGCCAGGTGCCGCTCGGCTCGGCACGCAGCGTCAGCGGCAGCCGGCCCACGCGTCGCCTCGGCATCCGAGCCGGTGCGTCACGCCTCGGTGCCGGCCTCATCGAGATCCCGTCGGTGCCGATCCTCGATCCGCGTCAGGCGCTCATGGATCCGCCGGCGGTGGCCGAGGAGAAGCGATTCTGTTCGGTGTGCCAGGCCCCGGTGGGCCGTGCCCGCGACGGGTCGCCCGGCCGCTCGAAGGGGTTCTGCCCGAAGTGCCGCACGCCGTTCGACTTCGACCCGAAGCTGTCGCCCGGCACCCTGCTCGGCGGCCAGTACGAGATCGTCGGCTGCCTCGCCCACGGTGGAATGGGCTGGATCTACCTCGCCCGCGACCGCAACGTGAACGATCGTTGGGTCGTGGTGAAGGGTCTGCTGAACGCCGGCGACCCGGATGCGTTCCGTGCCGCGGTGGCGGAGAAGCAGTTCCTCGCCGAGGTCGAGCACCCGATCATCGTCGAGATCTACAACTTCGTCGCCGCGCCCGACGGGGCCTCGTACATCATCATGGAGTACGTCGGCGGCCAGTCGCTCAACAACCTGTTGAAGAGCCGGATGAAGGAGCAGGGCGGTCGCTTCTCGCCGATCCCGGTCGACCAGGCGCTCGCCTACGCGATCGAGGTGCTGCCGGCGTTCTCGTACCTGCACGGCCTCGGACTGCTGTACTGCGACTTCAAGCCCGCCAACGTGATCCAGGTGGGCGACGGCATCAAGTTGATCGACCTCGGCGGTGTGCGGCGCATCGACGACGACGTGACACCGATCTACGGCACCGTGGGGTTCCAGGCGCCCGAGGTGCCTTCGGCCGGCACCTCGATCTGCCATCGCCCGACGACGTGCCGTTGTTCGCCGAGCACGACTCGCTGTACCGGTTGCTGCTGCGAGCCACCGCTCCTCGGCCGGAGGACCGGTTCCAGAGCGCCGAGGAGATGCGGCTGCAGTTGTTGGGGGTGCTGCGCGAGGTGACCGCGGCGTCGGCCGGTGCGGTCACGCGGAGCATCCCGTCGACGGTGTTCGAGACGCCGACGGTGGCGGGGGACCGGCTCGACTGGAACGATCTGCCCCGGCTGCTGCCCGATCCCGACGACACCAACGCGGCCTGGCTGCAGGCGATCACCACCGACGATCCGCTCCAGCGTCGCGACCTGCTCGCCGGGGCGCCGACACCGTCGCCGATGGTGTCGCTCGAGCGGGGCTACGCCGCGCTCGCGCTCGGCGATGCCGCCACGGCGTGGGCCGCGGCCGACGAGGTGCTCGCGGCTGATCCGTGGGACTGGCGCGGGGTGTGGATGCAGGGTCTGGTGGCGCTGTTCAACGGGCACCCGGGCGACGCGGTCGGAGCGTTCAACACCGTCTACGGAACGCTGCCGGGCGAACTGGCCCCCAAGCTGGCGCTGGCGAGGGCATGCGAGTTGTCGGGCGACCTCGACGTGGCCGACCGCCTCTACGGCGTGTGCGCCCGTACCGACGCCGCCTATGTGGCGCCGGCGCTGTTCGGCCGGGCTCGCGTCGCATCGACGGCGGAGCGAACCGCCGACGCGCTCGCCGCGCTCGATCAGATCCCGGCCACCAGCCGAGCCTTCGGCGAGTCGCGCCGCAAGCGGGCGATGCTGCTCGCCTCGGTGCCCGACGAACGCCGCACGCTGCAGACCCTCGACGCCGCAGCGGGCGAGCTCGCCCAGGCGACGATCGAGCCGCGCGAGCGAGCGGCGCTGCGCATCGACATCCTGGCTGCAGCGCTCGCCGAGGTGCTCGAGGGCGGTCCGGTGCCCGGCGTGTCGGTCGGCGGTGTTCCCGCGAGCGAGACCGACCTGCGCACCGGCCTCGAGACCGCGTATCGCGAGGCGGCATCGCTCGAGTCCGATCGGCAGCGACGCGTCGAACTGGTCGACCAGGCCAACCGCGTCCGCGTGCGGACGCTCACGTGACCTGTACACACTGCGGCGAGCCCATCACCTCGGGCGATGCGTTCTGCGAGGCGTGCGGCACCGATCTGGGAGGTCTCGCCGGTACCGCTGCGACGACGACACCCGCGGCCGTCGCGGCGCACGACGACGCGATCACCGCTCCCTCGCCGCCGCCGTCCGCCGGCACCCACGAACAGCCGCGCACGCACCTGTTGCAGCCGGGTGGTGGGTCCGGCGTCGACACATCGCTGCCGTGCGCGGCATGTGGCGCCGAGGTCGCCGACGACGGGTTCTGCACGGTCTGCGGTCACCGCGCTCGCACCCGCCGCGAGCACTGGACCGAGACGCACGAACGAGCCGGAGCGCCCGCGATCGGCGCCGTGTGCGACAAGGGCATCTCGCACGCCCGCAACGAGGACGCGATGGCCACTGCGCTCACCACCACCGGACTCGCCGTCGTGGTGGTGTGCGACGGGGTGACCACGGCGCCCGACAGCGATCGGGCGAGCCTCGCCGCCTCCGCCGCCGCCCGAGACGTCCTCGCCGCTGCGCCGCCGTCGACGGGCGCGTTCGCCGCTCGGCTGAGCGCGTGGGAGCCGGTGCTCGCCGCGTCGTGCCGTGCGGCCAATGCCGAAGCGGTGGCGATCGCCCGCACGCTCGGCGATCCGCCCGAGCCGCCGTCGTGCACGTTCGTCGCCGCGGTCGTCGATCGCGACCTGATCGCGATCGCCTGGTGCGGCGACTCCCGCGCCTACTGGCTGCCCGACGGCGACGCGTCGGTGGGTGCCGACGGCGACGACGGCGAGCAGCTCACGCTCGACCATTCGCTCGGCACCGAGATGATCCGCAGCGGCATGAGCCGCGAACAGGCGGAGGCCGATCCCACCTGCCACACGATCACCCGATGGCTCGGTGCTGATTCCGTCGACGCGACCCCCGAGTTCCGTGCGGTGCGTGTGGAGCGCTCAGGGTGGCTGCTCGTGTGCAGCGACGGGATGTGGAACTATGCGTCGGGCCCCGGCGACCTCGCCGCACTCGTGGCGCTGGCGGTCGGCTAGGGCGCCGACACGCCGACGGCGATCGCCGAGTCGCTGGCCGCGTTCGCCAACACCCAGGGCGGCCACGACAACATCACCGTCGCCCTCGTCCGCTGCGAGCCTCCCGGCTCGGGCACGCCACCCACGACGACCTGACCGATTACCCTGAGCGTCCAGCACGCCGTCCCCGAAGGGAGCAGCACGTGGCCGAATTCCGCGCCGAGGTCTTCCAGAACGAGTACCTGAGCGATGGTGCCACCGACGTGCACGGCGTCGTGTCGGTGACGTGCTCGGGCGCCGGTGTCGCCGGTCAGGCGAGCGGCACCGAAGCCGCGGAGATCATCATCGTCGACACGTCCGGCTCGATGGACATGCCACCCGCGAAGATCGCTGCCGCCCGACGGGCGGCGAAGGTCGCGGTCGAGGAGATCGTCGACGGCACCTGGTTCGCGGTGCTGTCCGGTCACACCGTGGCCCAGATGGTGTATCCGCCGCACCCGGGGCTCGCGAAGATGACCGACGTGACCCGCCGCGACGCGGTGGAGGCGGTCGGTCGTCTGCGCAGCGGGGGTGCAACGGCGATCGGCGCCTGGATCGCCGCTGCCACCGAGCTGTTCCAGCAGGTGCCTGCTGCGCAGCGCCATGCGATCCTGCTCACCGACGGCAAGATCGAGGGCGAGCCGGCCGGCGCGCTCGAGGCCGCGCTGGTGAACGCCCGCGGGAAGTTCCAGTGCGACTGCCGTGGCATCGGCAGCGACTGGGTGGTCGAGGAACTGCGCACCATCGCCACGGCGCTGCTCGGCACGGTCGACATCGTCGCCGAGCCCGCCGACCTCGAGGCCGACTTCGAGGAGATGATGCGCAACGCGATGAGCCGCGGCGTCGCTGATGCCCGGTTGCGGGTGTGGGCGCCGCAGGGGAGCGAGGTGCTCTTCGTCCGGCAGGTGGCGCCACTGGTCGACGACCTCACCGCGCGTGCCATTCGCATCAGCCCGCTCGTGGTCGAGTTCCCGACCGGTGCCTGGAGCGACGAGTCGCGCGACTACCACGTCGCCGTGCGCGTGCCGCCGGCACCGGTCGGCAACGAACGCCTCGCCGCCCGAGTCGAGATGGTCATCGACGACCAGGTGGTGGCCAAGGGTCTCGTGAAGGCCATCTGGAGCGTCGACACCAACCTCACCACACGCATCGACCCGGCCGTGGCCCACTACACCGGGCAGGCGCAGTTGGCCGATGTCATCCAGCGCGGCCTGGCCGCGAAGGCGTCGGGCGACGAGCGCACCGCCACGGTGCTGCTCGGCGAAGCGGCCAAGCTCGCCCACGACAGCGGCAACGAGGACACCACCCGATTGCTGAACAAGGTCGTCGACGTCGTCGACGTCGAGGCCGGCACGGTGCGGCTCAAACAGCAGGTGGCCAAGAGCGACGAGATGGCGCTCGACACCCGCAGCACGAAGACCACCCGCATCAGGCGCGAGCCATGAGTGCAACCGCCGGCACCTGTCCCAACGGTCACGTGTCGGGTGATGCCGAGTGGTGCGACACGTGCGGCGCCCCGATGGCCGGGCAGAGTGCGAACGCGACGCCGCCGGCACCGCCCTCACCGATGACGCCCACCGATCCGTCGGGCCCGGCGATCGCGCCGGTGTCGTGCCCGCACTGCGGGTCGATGAACGCGGCCGACAACCTGTTCTGCGAATCGTGCGGCTACGACTTCACGACCGGCCAGGTGCCCGAACCCGTCGCGGGTTCGACGGTCGCTGCCGCCGATCCGTCGGGCCTCGGCGGCGTCGCCGCCTCGTCGACCGAGCCGGCCGCCGGTTCGGCGCCGCCGGTGCCCGGCGGGGTCGTGATCGTCGAGGTCGACCCGGAGTGGCACGCGATCAAGGGTGAGCTCGCCGATCGCCCGCTGCCCGACCCGAGCACGAGCACCGTGCCGCTGTTCCAGCACGCCTCGCTGATCGGGCGCACCAGCCAGTCGCGCGGGTTGCGGCCGGAGATCGCGCTCGACACCGACACGGCGGTCTCTCGGCGGCACGCCCAGCTGCTCGTCGAGGGCGACAAGCTCAGCGTCGTCGACCTGTCGTCGACGAACGGCACGTACGTGATCGACCAGGGGCAGGTGCCCACCGACGATGCGATCCCGCTCGCGTCCGGTGTGCCGGCGGTGCTCGACGACGGCGATCAGGTCTTCGTCGGCGCCTGGTCGCGGCTCACCGTCCGCCGCACCTGACCCGAGGTCAGCCGCCGGACGCCGTCAGACTCCGTCGAAGTTGAGCAGCGCGTTCTCCACCACTTCACCGAGGGCGGGGTGGATGTAGTACTGGCCGCGAGCCATCTCGTCGATCGTCGCGTCGTAGCGCATGCCCTGGATGAGCTGCTGGATGAGGCTCGACGCGTGGGGGCCGATGATGTGCGCGCCGATGAGGCGTCGTGTGGCGCGATCGGCGAGCAGCTTGCAGAAGCTCGTCGTGTCCTCGAGCGCCCAGCCGTAGGCGATGTCGCTGTACCGCTGGACCGCCACCATCACGTCGATGCCGGCGTCGCGCGCCTCGTGCTCGGTGAGGCCGACGCTGGCGATCTGCGGGTTGGTGAACACCGCGTGCGGCACCGCCCGGTAGTCGTTGGTGCGCAGCACGTCGGGGCCGACGATGTTGTGTGCGACGGTCTTGGCCTCGTGGTTGGCGACGTGCTTCAGCTGGTACGGCGAGCTGATGTCGCCCAACGCCCACACGCCCGGCACCGACGTGGCGCCGGTCTCGTCGACGACGATGCGGCCGTCGGGGTGCAGTGCCAGCCCGCCCGCAGTCGCCGCGATGGTGTCGCTGTTGGGCACGCGCCCGGTGGCGACCAGGATGTGGGAGCCCTCGAGCACGCTGCCGTCACGCAGGGTGAGGTGCACCTTGTCGCCGTGGCGTTCGACTCGGTCGACCGCGGTGCCGAGGCGGAGGTCGAAGCGCTTCGCGAACGCGGCAGTGATCGCGTGGCTGATGTCGTGGTCCTCGGCGCGCAGCAGGTGCTGGCCGCGCTGCACGATCGTGACGCGTGCGCCGAACGAGCCGAACACGTGCGCCAGTTCGCAGGCGACGAACCCGCCACCGAGCACGATGAGGTGTTCGGGCACCTCGTCGACGCGCATGATGTCGTCGCTGGTGAAGTAACCCACCTCGGCCAGGCCGGGGATGTCGGGGATCATCGGGCGGGCGCCGGCGGCGATCACGATCTGGTTCGCCTCGATGCGGCTGACACCGGTGGGTGTGGTGACCTCCATCCGACGCTCGCCGACGAAGCGCCCGCGCCCGGCGTGCACGGTGATGTTGGGGCACTCGTGGGTGCGGTACTTCTCGCCGCCCGCGGCGATCGGGTCGATGCGGCCGAACACCCGGTCGCGGATGTCGAGCCAGCGCACGCCGTCGACGTGCGCGTCGACGCCGAGGTGGGCGGAATGCTGCACGGTCTGGACGATGTCGGCAGCGTGCACGAACATCTTCGTGGGGATGCACCCGCGGTTGAGGCAGGTGCCGCCGAACACCCATTCCTCGACCATGGCGATCTTCCAGTCGTCGAGCGCCGGAGAGACGATCGAGTTGCCGCTGCCGGTACCGAGGATGATCAGGTCGTAGTGCTCGAAGTCGTCGCTCATACGGGCGGTCACGGTACCCGGACGGGCGGCTCCGAGGTCACTGCGGCCCACATCGCCTCGTCCGGTGCGGCGAGCATCGCCCGGTACACGGGCTCGGGGTAGCCGAGGTGCGGGCCGGGGGCGTCGATGCCGGGTTGGGCGACGGGTGAGTCGGGGCGGTCGTAGTCGGCGGGCCGCAGGTAGCGCTGCAGGTCGTCGTCGGAGATGCCGGCGAGCGCCTGCACCTCGGGGTCGATCCAGGCCCGCTCGTCGATGCCGCCACCCGTGGCGACCTCGAGCGCGAGCCCTTCGGGACCGGCGAAGTACATGCTCTGGCACATGCCGTGGTTCATCGGCCCCATCACCGGCACGCCGCGGTCGCGGAGCCGGTCGCGCAGTGCGAGGAGGTCGTCGAGGGTGTCGACGTTGAAGGCCAGGTGCTGCATCGTGCCGGCCGTGACCTGCCCGCCCGCCGTGCCGGCGTGGGTGACGCCGATCGTGCCGTCGGCGGGGTTGTCGGGGTGCTGCTGGAACGCCACGTAGCAGTCGGGGCTCAGCTCGACGAAGCCGTGGAAGGTGTTCGCCACGCCGTGCATCCAGTAGAGCGCCTTGAGTTCGCCGCCGAGGCAGTCGGTGAAGAACTCGATCTGCCGCTTGATGTCGCGCGTGGCGATCGCGATGTGGTGGATGCCGTTCGGGTGCAGTGCCATGCGCCGAGCGTAAACGCCCGACCCGCCCGCCACGTTCAGCGAGCCGGAACCTCACATGTCGGTGGCGCGGTGGAACTTGCTCATCAGGTGCGGGCCGGCGACCACGGGCTCGTGACGCGGCGCCTCGCCGTCGGCCACGCAGGTGTGGATCACCTCGATGCGGGCGTCGACGTTGGCGTTGTGGAAGAACGCCATGCTCTGCCGGCGCGACGGACCGGCGTCGGCAGGCGGCACCACCACCCGGTGCAACGTCGATCGCCAGCGGTCGTTGGTCCAGCGCTGCAGCAGGTCGCCGAGGTTCACCACGAGCGCATCGGGCTCGGCCGGCACCGGTGTCCACCGATCGGTCGTCGGGTCGAGCACCTCGAGGCCGCCCGGTGCGTCGTCCTGGCGCAGCACGGTGAGCGTGCCGTAGTCGGTGTGGGGGCCGGCCCGCAGCTGACCGGGTTCGGGCACCCGGCCGCCGAGATCGGGGTAGTCGAGTGCGCGGAGCGCGCCGGGCGCTCGGTCGGTGAACGGTTCGAAGAAGTCCGACGGCAGTGCCAGCGACGTGGCGATCAGCGCGAGCAGCCGTCCGGCCAGCGCGTCCATCTCGTCGAAGTAGGCGCGCAGCGCCGGTTCGAGTTCGGGCAGGGCGGGCGGCCACGGCGTGTCGCCGAAGGCCCAGGCGGCGACGGGCAGCGCGAGGTCGACGGCGGCGTTCGCTCGTGGGCCGACGTTGAACGTCTGCTTCAGGTCGGCCAGACCCGAGTCGGCGCCGAGCGAACGCTCGAGCGCCTCCTGCTCCATCGGCAGGTAGCCGTAGGCGTCGTCGGGGTGGCGTTGCGCTGCGGTCATGCGCTCGGCGAGTGGCAGGTCGAAGAACGCGCGTGCAGCGCTCCACGCCTGGTCGATCACACGAGGGTCGACGCCGTGCCCGACGATCTGGAAGAAGCCGACGGTCTCACCGGCGCGAGCGATCTCCGATGCCGCCGTGGGGGAGCGGAGGTCGATCGTGGGGACGGGCATCAGCGCGGGCGGCCGGTGGGACGTGGCTTGTCGCTTCGCGGCGGGCGAGGGGGGCGGGGCCGGTCGGCGCTCGGCGTACGGGGGGTATCGGTGGGCGCTGGGCGCGATGCACGGGGAGCAGCCGGTGCCACGACGGCGGCTGCTCCGGCGATCGGCACCGAGAGCGCCCGCGAGCGTCGGGGATGGGAGTACAGCGCCTTGAGGTACCCGCCCTCGGCGAAGCCGATCGGGTGGTCGAGCGCGTGCTCGGTGCGGCCTTCTTCGTCGAGCTCGTAGCCGGCGTGGGCGGCTCCGGCGTGCACGGCGCGCAGGAAGTCGGGCATCGCCACCCGGGCCGAGCACGACGCCGACACGAGCAGGCCACCGATCTCCACCAGCGGTGCCGACAGCTCGGCCAACCGCTCGTAGGCCTTCATCGCCTTCGGCACCGACAGGGCGTTGCGGGCGAACGACGGGGGATCGACGATCACGATGTCGAAGCGGCGCTTCTCGGCGACCAGCTTCTCGAGCGTGGCGAAGGCCTCGCCGACGATCGTCTCGTGGCGGCACGCGGCCACCTCGGGCCGATCGATGTTGAGCTCCATGTTGCGCTGCGCGGCGGCGATGGCCTGCGGGCTCGAGTCGACGCTCAGCACCGAACGTGCACCGCCCGCAGCGGCGTGGACCGAGAAGCCCCCGTTGCACGAGAAGAGGTCGAGCACGCGGGCGCCGGCGGCGCGGGCACCGATCGCGATCCGGTTGTCGCGCTGGTCGAGGAAGTGCCCGGTCTTCTGACCGCGCACGACGTCGGCCTCGAAACGGAGGCCGTGCTCGAGGAACGGCACCGGCGCCACCACGTCGGGGCCGACGAGCGACATCCCCTCGACGAGCCCGTGGAGTTCGGCCTCGGGGATCGAGCGGGCGAGCCGCAGCACGATCGACGCCGTCGGCACCAGCTCGCGGATGATCGGCACCAGCACGGCGAGGTGGGGGACCCATGCGGCCGTGTAGAGCTTCAGCACGGCGACGTGGCCGTAGCGGTCGAGCACCAGGCCGGGCAGCCCGTCGTTCTCACCGTGGATGACGCGGTATCCCGTCGTTGCTGGTTCGGCCGGTGCGTCGGGGTCGGCGGGCGCGCTGATCGGCAGCCGACGCTCGACCGCGGTGGCGATGGTGGCGCGGAACCAGGCAGCGTCGATCGTGACCGGCTTGCCCCGGTGCAGCACCTTCACCCGGATCGGCGACGACGGGTCGAACAGGCCCACGGCCACGAAGGAGCGGTCGTCGTCGAAGACGACGGCGAGGTCGCCGGGAGCGCCCTCGTGGCTGACGGAGGTGATCGAACCCTCGAACAGCCACGGGTGGCCGCCGCGCAGACGCCGGACGGCGTCGGCCGTGGTGCGCAGGGCCAGCCGGCGCTCACCCGGTGTGGGCAGGGACGACAGCACGGTGCGAGGAGCCATCCACCCATCGTGCCACGGCAGGTGGCGAACCAGGCAGGACCAGGACCATGACCGGGTCCTGCCTGTGGAAAACCGTCAAGGCGTGCGCGGAGAGTGCCGATACTCCTGCGTCCCGGATGCCTCCTGGCGAGGTTGGTCCACGCAGCGTCGTCGGCCAGCATCGAACAGTGGGCGTCCGTAGACTCCACCATTGACCGGATGGGGTCCCCCACCCCTGCACAGACGGGCACGAACCGATGACCCTTCACCCGACGGATCCGAACGCCTCGCTTCGCTGCGTGCTGATCGGCGCGGACAGCCTGCTCATCGAGTGTGGTGAGCTGCTGCGTTCGCGTGGCCATGCGGTGGTGGCGGTCGTCGCCGGAGCACCCAAGGTGGCCGACTGGGGACGTCGGATCGGGGTGCCCGTGCACGATGCGAGCACGAACGAGTGGGTCGAGGCGCTGCGGGGGACGCCGGTCGACCACCTGTTCGCGATCACGCACCTGGCGATCCTGCCGGACGAGGCGCTCACGCTGGCTTCACGTGGGTCGATCAACTTCCACGACGGCCCGCTGCCGCAGTACGCAGGTCTCAACGCACCTGCGTGGGCGCTGATCAACGGCGAGGACACCTACGGCATCTCGTGGCACGAGATCACCAGCGGCATCGACGAGGGCGACCTGCTCAAGCAGCAGCTGTTCGACGTGTCGCCGGCCGAGACCTCGCTGTCGATCAACACGCGCAACTTCGAGACCGCGATCGACACCTTCGCCGAGCTCGTCGACGAGCTCGCTGCGGGCACCGTGCAGCGCACGCCGCAGGACCTGTCGTCGCCGCGCACCACCTACAAGCGCAACGACCGTCCGGCTGCGCTGTGCGTGCTCGACTGGCGTCGACCGGCTGTCGAGCTCGAGCGGCTCGTGCGTGCGCTCGATTTCGGTCGCTACGGCAACCCGCTCGGCTCGCCGACGCTCACGACCACCGACGGTGCGTTCGCCGTGAAGCGCGCCGAGGCCCGTGACGACGAATCGGGCGAAGCCGGCGAGGTGCTCGAAGTCGACGGCGAGATCGTGATCGCCACCTCCGATGGTGTGCTCGCGTTGGGCTCGTTCGAGACGCTCGCAGGCGACGAGGTGTCGGCCGCCGACGTGGCCTCGCGTCTCGGCCTGTCGGCCGGTGACCGTCTGCCCCTGCTCGACGATGCCCGAGCGACCGGGCTCACCGAGATCGGTGTCGGCCTCGCGAAGGCCGAGCGCTTCTTCGAGGGCCGCCTCGGTACGATCGAGCCGGTCGAGCTGCCGTGGGCCGCCACTGCGTCGGCCGACCACGTCGCCCGTCACGTGTCGCTGCCGGTGACGGTGCCGGCGTCGCTCGCCGACCGCTTCGGTGCCGAGTCGGCCACTGGTCCTCAGGTCGCTGTCGTCGCCGCGTTCGCCACGGTGCTCGCCCGCCTGTCGGGCAAGCAGCAGTTCCACCTCGCGCTGTCCACCGCCGCCACGGTGTCGCTCGCCGCAGCGGCTGCGCCGCTCGTGTCGCCGCAGGTGCCGATGGCCGTCGAGCTCGCCCTCGACGAGGCGGCCGGTCCGGCCATGGCCGCGATCGCGGCCGAGCTCGCCCGGGTCGACGCACGCGGCTCGTTCCTGTTCGACGTCGTCGGCCGTGAGCCCGAGCTGCGCAAGCGTCGCGAGCTCGTCGCCGGCACGATCGCACCGATCGCGGTGCGCCTCGGCGGTGCGGCCTCGCCGGTCGCACCCGGCACGGTCGTCGAACTCGTGGTCGACGGTGGGGCTGCGACGCTCCTGGTCGACGAGGCCCTCGTGCCCCGCAGCGACGCCGATCTGTTCGTCGCCTGCTTCGAGGCGGTGCTCGAGTCGGTTGCCACCCAGCCCGACACGCCGCTGTCGCACGTCGACCTGCTCGGCGCTGGACTGCGCACCCAGGTGCTCGAGTCGTGGAACCAGACGGTGGTCCCGTTCCCGTCGCACGCGTGCATCCACCACCTGTTCGAGGAGCAGGTCGACCGCACCCCCGACGTCGACGCGCTCGTCTTCGAAGATCAGCACATCAGCTACCGCGACCTCGACGCCCGAGCCAACCGGGTGGCCGCGCACCTGCGCGACCTCGGCATCGGGCCCGACTCGTTGGTCGGCGTGCACGTGGAGCGCGGCATCGAGTTGATGGTCGCCGTGCTCGGCGTGCACAAGGCCGGCGGCGCCTACGTGCCGCTCGACCCCACCTACCCGGCCGACCGTCTCGAGCACATGATCCGCGACAGCGGGTGCGGGGTGATCATCACCCTCGGCACGCTCGAGCGCATCCTGCCGCTGCCCGAGGGCAGCACCGCGACAGTGCTGCGCCTCGACACCGACTGGCCGGCGATCGCCCAGCGCTCCACCGAGCGGGTGCGTGCCGAGGCCGGCCCGGCGAACCTGGCGTACTGCATCTACACGTCGGGCAGCACCGGGCTCCCGAAGGGCGTGCTCATCGAGCACCGCAACGCGGTCAACTTCTTCACGGGCATGGACGCGGTCGTCGCGCACGACCTGCCGGCCACCTGGTTCGCGGTCACCAGCCTGTCGTTCGACA
>JBILUM010000476.1:0-3166 GCA_044370995.1 Ilumatobacteraceae bacterium
GCTACGACTCCACGAAGGACACGGGCATCTGACACCGCACCGATCTGCCGTGATGCTCGGTGGACGGCTCAACTCAGGTGAGGCACGCTGTCTACGTGGAGCCGGAGCACATGTTGTCGCCAGACCTCGATGACGTCGAGCGCCACCTGCTTCGGTGGGGTGTCATCGAGTGGGGCGGGCCGGCCAGGTGCACCGAAGAGATGGCCATCGCAATGGGATTCGACAGCGTCCAGCAACTGTTCGACTCGACGGATCGACTCGCCAGCGCGATTGCCGACGGCCGTTCCCTCTCGGCCGCCGATTGGCTGCGTGTCCTTATGGCCACGGAGATCGTCTTCGCAAGCAACACGGTCGGGTCAGGTCACGATTGGTCAATCACGTCAGGCCTTTCGGACGAGCAGTCACTCGCAGCACTTCGCAGCGTGCAACTGAAGCTCGCCGGCGTCGGCAACCTTCTCGGCATTGCGTTCGGCACCCGACGCGCCCGCCCATAGCTGCCGTACTGCTCGGGGTACAAGCCGTCCGGTGGGAGCGCAGAACGACGGCATTGCCGCCCGGCGGAGGTCTCACTCGCCGAGAGCCGGCTGGAGGCCGAGCGATGGTGACAGGCTTGCCGAATGAAGCCGATCGCACTCATCGACCCTGCGGGCACCGGCAAGTCGACAATGGGTGAGATCCTGGCCGGCCTCCTGGATCGAGACTTCGTCGACATCGACGCCATCAGCCACCGCTACTACGACACCGTCGGGCAGCCCGTGAGCGATCTGGTCGAACGGATCGAGGTCGACCGCTTCCGACGAGCACATCGCTGGTGGCAGCCGGCGAGGCTCGCAGCGCTCGCCGCGCTCGCGGACTTCCCGACGGCGGTGATCGCCCTGGGTGCCGGACACAGCCACTTCGAGGACGAGGAACGATTCGACGAGGCGGCGCGTGTGCTCGACGCCGCGTTCGTGGTCCTCCTCCTGCCCTCACCCGACCCGGCCGAGTCTCTTCGCGTGTTGCGCGAACGATGCGAACGAGACAAGGGCACCGACTGGATTCGGGACGGCCAAAGGTGCAACGTGCCGAGCAACGCGGTCAGGTTCGGCGCCGAACAACGAATCAGCGAGCGCGGATCGTTGACCGGTGTGCGGTCAGTCGCCGGCAGGGAGGTCGCCGATGATCGCGGCGAGGTCGCGCTGCAGGGCTGGGATGTCCCGCGCCACGACGGCGCCGATGATGTCCTGATCGACGTGGTGGTAGGCGTGAGCGAGGACTACTCGCACGCCGGCCAGCTCCCGCCACGGAATCTCGGGATGCGCAGCCTTGAGCTCGTCGGAAACGTGCGAGGCGGCTTCGCCGAGCACCTCGATCCAGCGCAGAGCGGCCGCCTGCACCACGGGATCGTGTTCCAGGGCGTGCGCGTCGGACGCGTGGGTCAGCAGCAGCTCGCACATCTCGCTCATGTCGAGCAGGCGGTCGCGATCGCCCCTCTCACAGGTCGACTGCGTCGGCCAGGACTCGGTGACCGACCCGCGACCGCAGGCCGGACTCCGTGACGACGTCGACGTCGTGGCCAAGCAGGTCCCGCAGATCCATCAGCAGACCGCCGAGGTCGAGCAGGCTCCGACCTTCCTCGAGATCGACGAGGAAGTCGATGTCGCTCGTCTCCGTGGCCTCGCCACGTGCGACCGAGCCGAACACCCGCACCCTCGAGGCACCACGAGCACGCGCGACATCGAGGATCTCGCTCCTGCGACTCCGCAGCTCCGTCAGCATCGGCACGGCCACGTCGTCAGGATAGATCGCTGTCGAGGCGCGCGGGCAGGACGAGGTGAGCACGTGGCGGAGGTGGACGGGAATCGAACCCGCCGGACGAGGATCGCTCGTCCCAGCCGCTTTGAAGGCGGTGGAGCCCACCAGGTGCCCGGACACCTCCTCGCACCACGTGTGCCGGCACGCTATCCGCACGTTGTGACGACCGGTCCCCACGGATAGGTTCCGGCACGCCTCCCCCGGTGATCACGTCGAATCTCTGGGGGCGCTCATGTACACGCTCTGTTGGTCCGCCAAGGGCGGCTCGGGCACCACCGTGGTGGCCGCTGCACTGGCACTGTCGTCGGCCCGTTCGCGGCCCACCCTGCTCGTCGATCTCGGCGACGACCTCCCCGCCGCCCTCGGTGTCTCGGCACCACCCGGTCCGGGCGTCGGCGAATGGCTGGCTGCGCCGCACGCAGCGTCCTCAGCGCTGATCGACCTGGCCGTCGAGGTGTCGCCCGGGTTGCTCCTCGTGCCGGCGGGCAGCCTCGCGTCGACCGGTGCGCTCGACGATGTCCAGGCCGAGCGGCTCGCGCTGGCGTGCGATCGGGCTGCACTGCCCACCATCGTCGACGCCGGACCGCACGGCCGACATCACGTGCTGCACGCCAGCGCCGCTCGTTCGCTCATCGTGGTCCGGCCGTGCTATCTCGGGCTCCGCCGCGCCGTCCAGCTGCCCGGTCTCGCCACGGCTGCCGTCGTCGTCCACGAGCCCGGCCGGTCGCTCGGCGTCGACGACGTCGGCCGTGCACTCGGTGTCCCGGTGATCGCCGAGGTCCCATGGGATCCAGGCATCGCCCGCGCCGTCGATGCCGGCCTGTTGGCACATCGCCTGCCGTCGGCGTTGCGCAACGCTGCCGGTCGGCTCGATGTACGCCCCGACGACCGACCCGCCGCCGCATGAGCCGGCGCGTGTTCGGACTCGGCGGCCTCGACCGCTGGATCCACGACGACGGGGTCGACGAGGTGCTCGTCAACGCCGGACGTGAGGTGTGGATCGAGCGGCGCGACACCAGAGGGGTCCAGTACGTGGGCCAGCTCGACCCAGGTGTCGTCGACGTCGTGATCGAGCGGGTGCTCTCCCCGCTCGGCCGTCGCCTCGACCGCGCCTCACCCGTCGTCGATGCCCGCCTGCCCGACGGCACCCGTGTCTGCGCCGTGCTCCCACCGGTGGCGACCGACGGGCCGTGCCTCGCCTTCCGGAAGTTCTCCCGCAGCGATCTCACCCTCGACGATTTCGGCCCGGCGCATGTCGTCGCCGTGCTCGACGACCTCGTCGCGGCCCGGTGCAACGTGCTGGTGAGCGGCGCCACCTCGTCGGGAAAGACCTCGTTGTTGAATGCGATGGGCTCCCGGCTGCCAGCGCTCG